>DAITPV010000349.1:0-2231 GCA_036833435.1 Actinomycetota bacterium
GTGCCGTCCGGCGACCACGCGAGCTGGAAGTCGTGCTCGGCCGTCGCGGTGAGCACCACCTCGGCGCCGGTGAGCAGGTCCCGGTGAAGGATGTCCCATGACCCGCCGGGGCAGAGCCGTTCGAACACCAGCTTGGAGCCGTCCGGCGACCACGACGGGTTGCCGTCCCAGCACGGGCCGCCGGTGACCTGGGTCTGGCCGCCGCCGTCCGAGCTCATCCGCCAGATCACCGGGAAACCGGTGGTCCGGTCGCTGACGAACGCGATCTGGGTTCCGTCGGGCGACCACGCCGGGCTGGCGTCGTACTGCCCCGCCGGGGAGGTGGTCAGCTTCGTCTCTCCCAGCCCGAACTCGTCCATGGTCCAGATGTTCGAGGTGTCCTGTGAGCGAACGGTGCGAGTGAAGGCGATTCGGCCGGTCGACGACCACGCGGGCTGCCGGTCGCTGTTCCCTCCGCCGGTGGTGAGCCGGGTCTTCGCGGACCCGGTGGGACCCATCGTCCAGATCCCGTAGGTCTCATCGCCCTTGGCCTTGCGAGCGAACGCCACACCGCTGCCGTCGGGCTTCCAGACCGGATCGACGTCCACGTGCTCGGGCGACCTTGTCAGGTTGTCGGGATTGGAGCCGTCGGGATCGACGGACCACACCTCGAACAGGCCGGCCTGGGTCCCCGGCCGCCCGCTGACGAAGGCGATCCGCCCGTTCGGACCGGGCGGGACCGAGGATGCGGGCCCCGCCATGAGCACCGGCAGAGCGAGGGCGCACGCGATGAACGAAGCTGCAAGGCGACGCATTCGTTTTCCCCCGTTTCCCCGTGAGGAGAGAAGCCACCCTAGCACGGCTCCCCCCGAACCCCTCTGAGGATCAGGGGGTCCGCTCGCCGGGTGATGTCAGTGCCGCACGTCTCCTGGCGAGCTACCCCCCCGAACCCCCCGAGTGTTTGACGTCGGCTCCGGTAGGGTGGTTCGCATGGACCAATCGACGTCGGTGGGGAGCCTTCGAGCGTCCGGGTATCCCGACCGCACGGTCAAGGAAGAGCTCCGCGACAATCTCCTGGCCCGGCTGAAGGAAGGAACCCCGCTGTTCCCGTCGATCGTGGGGTTCGACGACTCGGTACTCCCCGCGTTGGAGCGGGGCATCCTCGCCGGGCACGACCTCATCCTGCTCGGTGAACGAGGTCAGGCCAAGACTCGGCTGATCCGACACCTGCTCGAGCTGCTCGACGAACAGATCCCCGTAGTCGAGGGCTGCGAGATCAACGACCACCCGTACCGCCCGGTGTGTGCTCGGTGCCGGGCCCTGGTCGCGGAACAGGGCGACGACACCCCGGTGGCCTGGATCGGACGGGACGCGCGATACGCGGAGAAGCTGGCCACGCCCGACACCGCGGTCGCAGACCTGATCGGCGACGTCGACCCCATCCGAGTGGCGGAGGGCCGGTACCTGGCCGACGAGCTGACGATCCACTACGGGCTGGTCCCCCGGACCAACCGCGGCGTGGTCGCGATCAACGAGCTCCCCGATCTCCCGGAGCGGATCCAAGTGGCCCTGTTCAACATTCTGGAAGAGCGCGACGTCCAGATCCGGGGCTACCGGATCCAGCTTCCCCTCGACCTCCTCATGGTGGCCACGGCGAACCCGGAGGACTACACCCACCGCGGACGGATCGTGTCGCCGCTCAAGGACCGGTTCGGAACCCAGATCCGGACGCACTACCCGGAGACCATCGAGGAGGAGATCCGGATCATGGACCAGGAGGCCCGGCCGCCGGCCGGGGACATCCCGGTCCGGGTCCCGGTGTATCTGAAGGAGGTCCTGGCCTCCCTGACCGAGGAGCTCCGGCGCTCGCCGCACGTGAACCAGCGAGCCGGGGTGTCGGTGCGCTTCTCCATCGGGAACATGGAGAGCCTGGCCGCAGCGGCGGTCCGCCGAGCGGCCCGGACCGGTGAGCCCGAGGCGGTTCCCCGTCCCTGCGACCTTCCCGCGGTCCTGGCCTCCTCACTCGGCCGGGTGGAGCTGGAGACCGTCGAGGAGGGCCGGGAGGAGGAGATCCTGCTCCGGGCCCTGTCGGCCGCGGTCCTCCGGGTGTTCCGCCGCCGGCTGGGCGGGTTCGACTTCAAGCCGCTGGTGGGCCGGTTCGACGAGGGGTTCGCCGCCCGGACCTCGGACCTGGTGGCCGCGGGAGAGTTCCTGGACCAGTTCGGCGAGCTTCCGGGTCTGGCCAAGCTGCT
>DAITPV010000350.1:0-2204 GCA_036833435.1 Actinomycetota bacterium
CGCTGATGGAGGTCAGCTGGACCCCGGAGTCGAAGGCGCTGAGCGTGGACCTGCGCCGCCGGGGCTGGTCGTTCGTGGGGCCCACGACCGCCTACGCGTTCATGGAGGCCGTCGGGCTGGTGAACGACCACCTCGATCGTTGTGATATCCGGCCCGAGGTGGAGACAGAACGCCGCGCGTTCCGCCCACCGTCGGTTCCGCGGTAGCGATCAGGAGCCGTCGATCGTCCCGAAGGTGTCTCCCTGGGCCACGGTGAACGCGGCACCTGTCGGATCGGCCACCACCGAGAACCGTCCGATGGGGATGTCCATCGGCGGGAGCAGAACGGTCCCTCCCGACTCCAGGACCTTCTCGATGGAGGCGTCGGTGTCGGCGACCCTGAATGTGACCGTCCACCGGGGGGTGGCATCCTCGCCGGGGACGGGGGCATGGGCGCCCGCGATCAACAGGTCGCCAACAGCGAAGCCGGCACGCTCGATCGGACCTGGGACGTCCTGGCTGGTCCAGCCGAACAGCTTGCCGTAGAAGTCCTTGGCCTCGGCCATCTTCGGCGTCACCAGCTCGTTCCAGCTCCACGTTCCTATCTCGTTCACCAGCTGGGCCCCGCCGAAGCCGGCTGCCTGCCACAGGCACACCTCTGCGCCGCTGGGCTCTCGAATCACCGACATCCGAGCGGTCCCGGTGACATCGGACGGCTGGACCTTCACCTCCGCGCCGAGTTTCCCGGCCGTTGCCGTGGTGGCCGCCACATCATCAGCGGAGATGTAGGAGCTCCAGCCGGTGCCCTCGTCCTCGGCGTGCTCGTGGAGCCCGGTGACCACCTTGCCGTCGAGCTTGGCCATCGTGTAGCCGGGGACGTCCTCGAACTCCCATCCGAGCAGCCTTCCGTAGAAGGACTTCGCCCCCTCGACATCGGTGGTCCCCAGGTCGATCCAGCAGAACACCCCATTCGGATACGAGCTCACCTCGCCCATGCGGCCTCCTTTCGCTCAGAGCCTAACGAAGAAGGTGGCGAAGGACTCCACAGGCAGTCACTCCGTGAAGTACTTCACGATCCTGGTGGCGTAGTAGTCCTGCCAGGTCTCGGAGGGTCCTTCTTCCTCGTACTCCTTGCCCAGATGGACCAGGAGGTACGTGAGCTCGCTGCGGACCGGCTTGGTCCCCAGGATGTCGGGCAGCTCGGACAGGGTGGTGAGCCACTCCGAGTACCACGTGGCCCAGTCCGGGTCGTCTCCGTCGACGATCCGCCACACGACATGATGGGCCTCCCCGGCCTCGTGCAGCAGCTTGCTGACCTTCTGGTCCCGCTCGTCCATGGCTTCCTCCTCCTCGCCGCGATGATGGCCCGTCGCGTAGGCTTCCGCCATGCCGGAAGTGGGGATCTCCGTGGCGGGACCGATGCCCTCCATCGGCGACCTGGCTCGCCTCGCGGAGGATGGTGGATACGAGTCAGTGTGGGTGGCCGAGACCGGCTACTCCGCATTCGTCCAGGCGGCGCTGGCGGCCCAGGCCACCTCGCGGGTGAAGGTGGGAACCAACATCGCCCTGGCCTTTCCCCGGAGCCCCACGATCACGGCTATGACCGCGCGAGACCTCGCGGAGCTCTCCGGCGACCGGTTCATCCTCGGGCTGGGCTCCCAGGTCAAGCGGGTCAACGAGCATCGGTTCTCCACGCACTTCGAGCATCCCGCTCCCAAGATGGCCGAGTACGTGGAGGTGGTCCGCGAGGTGCTGGCCACGTTCGGCGGCGAGCGGGTCAACCATCGAGGCCGCTTCTACACGGTGGTGATGAACCCATTCCCCGGTGCCGGGCCGGTGGGCAACATCCCCATCTACATCGCCGCGGTCAACGAGAAGATGGTGGAGGCGTCGGGCCGGGTGGCCGACGGGCTGCTCGGTCATCCGCTCACCTCGCCCGAGTACATCACCCAGGTCGTCCGGCCGGCGCTGGACCGGGGAGCGAAGGCCGCCGGCCGCGATCCATCGGAGATCAGCCTGACCAACAGCGTGATCCTCCAGCTCAACGACGATCGGGAGCGGGCCCGGTTCGAGGCCGCATTGCAGATCGCCTTCTACGCCACTACCCGAACGTACCGAACGGTGCTGGACCTTCACGACTTCGGCGACCTCGTGGATCCGCTGCGCGAGGCGTTCGCCCGGGGCGATATGGCGGAGATGGCCACCCTGGCCATGCCCGCGGTGGA
>DAITPV010000351.1:0-2198 GCA_036833435.1 Actinomycetota bacterium
CTCCACCACCTGCGGTCCGGGGGGACCGCCGCGTCCCATGGCCACCACCACCGGATCCAGACCGGCCCGGACGGCGGTTCGGGCGGCCTCCCCGGCGACGGCGGTCTTGCCGGTGCGCTTGCCGCTCCCGATGACCGCCAGCGTGGGAACGGAAAGAGGTGCGGCGTCGATCGGCGGATCGAACGACGCGTCGGCGGTCACGTACCGCACCCCCGCGATCAGGGCCACGCTGACCAGCAGCATCCTCGTGGCGTCGTCCATCACCGGCTCGTCCGAGAGGTCCAGGACCACCTCCGGCCGGTGTCGCTCGATGGCCTCGCGGAGGGACGCGGCGACATCTGGACCGCTCCGCTCGACCGGGACGTCGCCGAGGTCCAGCGACCCCGCGGCATCGAGCTTCTCGGCGCCCCCGGCGAGGAGCGCGGCGACCACCTCGTAGCCCTCTGCCCGAGCGGTGGCCAGGGCCCACCGGGTCACCGCCGGATAGTGCTCGCCATCGACAAGGGCAAGGGCCCTGGCCGTCGCCATGTTCGTCTCCTTGGGGGGTGGGGGGAAGGCTACTCGGCGCCCAGCGACGCGCCGGGCCGCGACTCGGGCGTCAGCGTCTCCAGCTCCCGGAAGTACTGCTCACCGGTCGAGACGGAGTAGTGGGCGTTGAGCGTGGCACCTCCGAAGGGGAACCGCCGGTAGATCTTGACCTCGTCCCCCTCGATCTCCACAACGTTGTAGCAGGGCTTGGTATGCCCGCGGAGCCGAAGGGAAGCACACGTCCCCGCGTTCACGATGTACAGGTTCTCGAGCCGCCACACGTAGGGAACGTGCTTGTGGCCGGTGAGCACCAGCTTGACGCCCGACTGGATGAGGACCTCGAGGAGGTCGCCGGCGTCGTACACGATGTTGCGCTCCCGGCCCGTCCCGGGCACCGGGATCAGGTGGTGGTGGATGGCGAAGATCTCGTAGTCGGCAGGGGCGGAGAACTGCTCCTTGATCCAGTCGTACCGCTCCCGGCCGATCTGGCCGTGATCGAGGTCCGGCTCGCTGGTGTCCGCTCCGACGATCCGCACGCCCTTGACGTCCACGGCCCAGTGGCGCGGCCCGATGAGCTCCTCGAAGTGCACGTAGCCCACGTTCCGGGCGTCGTGGTTGCCGGGAACCGAGTACACGGGGGCATTGAGCCGCTCGAGATATGCCGCGGCGGTCTTGAACTCCTGGCGGTAGCCGAAGTTGGTGAAGTCCCCCGTGCACACCACCACGTCGGGCTCCAGCTCATTGATCTCCACGATGACCCTGTTCATCAGGTTCGGCACGAAATACGGGGAGCCGACGTGAGGATCGGAGATGTGGGCGATGGTTGCCACGTCCCTAAGTTTATCCCGTCCTTCCCAGTCGAACCCTGCGCAGGAGCTGGGCATTGGCCGCCACCACGATCGTTGACAGGCTCATGAGGATGGCCCCCACGGCCGGCGCCAGGGTGAACCCCGCCCAGGCCAGGACCCCGGCGGCCAGCGGGATGGCGAGGACGTTGTACCCAGCCGCCCAGGCCAGGTTCTGGACCATCTTCCGGTAGGCCGCCCGGGACAGGCGGATCACGTCGACCACTCCCCGGGGATCGTCGGAGACCAGGACCACCCCGGCGGACTCGATGGCCACGTCGGTGCCGGCGCCGATGGCGATCCCCACGTCCGCTCGAGCCAGGGCGGGGGCGTCGTTCACCCCGTCGCCCACCATGGCCACGGTCCTCCCTCGTTCCTGGAGGTCGGCCACCGTGGCGTCCTTGTCCTCCGGCAGGACCTCGGCGAACACCTCGTCGATCCCCAGCCGCTCGGCCACCGCCTCCGCGACCTGCCGGGCGTCGCCGGTGATCATGGCCACTCGCACGCCGAGCTGGTGGAGGGCGTCCACGGCCTCCTTCGACTGGGGACGGATCTCGTCCTCCAGGGCCACCGCCCCGATCACGTCGTCCTCGCGGAGGACGTACAGGATGGCCGCGCCCTGTCGGCGCCAGGCCTCCCGCTCTACCCGGAGCCGGTCGGGCACCTGGACCCCTCGCTCCCGGAGCAGGACCGGGCCGCCGACGGTCACTCGAGCACCCTCCACCACCGCTTCCACACCCCGCCCGGTCATCGACCGGAACCCCGACGCCGGAGGAACATCGCCCTCCGCGGTGGCGGCGGCCACCACGGCCCGAGCCAGCGGAT
>DAITPV010000352.1:0-2186 GCA_036833435.1 Actinomycetota bacterium
GGCGGCGCGGGAGACTCGTCCTTCTCTTCCTTGGGCTCCTCTTCCTTCTCCTCCTTCGGAGAAGGGGACGGCGCGGGGATGGGAACCAGCGACGGCTGGATCACCTCGCCGGTGAGCTCCGGGGTGGTGAACGGCTCGGGGTCCAGGTCCTTGGCGATGCGCACCATGAAGTCGTTCCAGATCGGCGCGGCCACGGTTCCGCCGGTGGCCCCCGGCATCGGGGTCCGGTCGTCCGGGTGGCCAACCCACACGCACGCCGCCAGCTGAGTGCTCGAGCCGCAGAACCACACGTCGGCGTCGTCGTCGGTGGTGCCGGTCTTCCCGAACACCTCGAACGTCAGGCCGTCGTTGGCCACGGTCCCCGTCCCGCTGGAGACCACGGACTTCATGGCGTACACGGCCTGGAGGGCCTCGTTCTGCTCCAGCACCCGCTTCCCCCGCCGGGTGTTCTCCTCGAGCACCTCGCCGTCGGGATCCTTGATCCGGTGGACCGGGGTGGCCGGGTGGCGGACGCCTCCCGAGGCGAACGTGGAGAACGCCTCGGTCATCTCCAGCGGCGTGACCTCCAGGGTGCCCAACGTGATCGAGCACGGCACGGCGCCCCCCTCGATCTCCAGGGGACTGCGGATGCCCATCCGGTGGGCCACCTCCGCGACGGCCTCCGGTCCCACCTCCACCACCAGCTGGGCGTAGATGGTGTTCACCGAGCTGGCGGTGGCCGAGACCAGGTTCATGGTCCCGAACCCGGAGTCGGAGTAGTTCGACGGCTCCCAGCCCGGACATCCGTCATCCGACAGATCCACCTGGCCGGGTCCGTTGAACGTGGTGTTGAGCGAGATGCCCTGCTCGATCGCGGCCATCAACGTGAACGGCTTGAACGCCGAGCCCGACTGTCGTCCGGTGCCGCCGTCCCCGGTGGCCAGGTTGACGTGCTCGCGGGCGAAGTTCTGGCCGCCCACCATGGCCCTGACCTCGCCGGTGGCCACGTCGATGGCCACCAGAGCCGCCTGGGGGGTCCCCGGCTCCAGACTGAGGTTGGCGGCCACGGCTTCCTGGGCCGCGGCCTGCCACTCGGGGTTCAGGGTCCCGTCGACCCGAAAACCGCCGGTGAAGGTGTCTCCGCCGTACCTCCGTTCCAGGTACCGGCGGCTGTAGTCGATGTAGTAGGCCGCCGGCGAGTGGTCGTAGCCCTTCCGAGCAGGGAACACCTCGATGGCGTCGTCCTTCAGCGGCTCGACCTCCGAGGGCGTCACGAACCCCAGCTGGACCATCCGGTCGAGGACGATGTTGCGCCGGGCCTCGGCCTGGTCCGGATTGTCGACGGGGTCGAACAGCTCCGGACCGCTGATCAAGCCGGCCAGGGTGGCCGACTGGGCCAGATCGAGCTGGCGGGAATGCTCCCGAAAATACGTCTGGGCCGCGGCCTCCACCCCGTACGCGCCCTGGCCGAAGTACACGGTGTTCAGGTAGCGGCGAAGGATCTCATCCTTGGAGAGCTGCCGTTCCAGCTTGATGGCGTAGAGGATCTCCTTGACCTTGCGGGTGACGGTGACCTCCGTTCCCACTTCGGGGAACACGTTGCGGACGTATTGCTGGGTGATGGTCGAGGCCCCCTGTTCGATCTCTCCGCCGGTGAGATTGGCCCACGCCGCCCGGATGATGGCCATCAGGTCGACCCCGGAGTGGAAGTAGAAGTCCTCGTCCTCGGCGGCGATCACCGCCTGGCGCAGCACCACCGGCATCTCGTCGAAGTCGACCGCTGTGCGGTCCACCCCCGCCTCGAACGTGGTCAGGAGCCGGCCGGATCCGTCGTACAGGTATGAGGTCTGGTCCTGGACGACGTTCACGTCGAGGGGAAGCTGCGAGTACACGTACACGATGGTCCCGATCAGTCCCCCCACGATCGCCAGGGGGACGGCCCATAGCCACCAGAAGCGCAGCAGGAAATGCCGGCGTCCCCGGCGCTTTTTGACCGGTTTCTTCGGCGCGTGCTTACGCACGCGGCGTCTCGGGATCGTTGCGGTGGCCACCGTTCAGAGGATTCTACCGGGGCCCGCGGACTAGGCCCGCCGGGCGCTTAAAGGAATCCGGCTCGTGCTGAGAGGAAGACCAGCCTGACCGCGGCGAACCCCACGGCCAGCTCGATGGCCAGCGTGAGGGCCAGCGCGGCGCCCCGCTCCCGGCCC
>DAITPV010000353.1:0-2184 GCA_036833435.1 Actinomycetota bacterium
TATGCCGGAGGCGAAGGCCAGGCCGGCGGCCCCGCCCTCCAGCGAGGCCAGCACGGACTGGAGGGCCTCGCGGGTGGGGTTCCCGCCGCGGGCGTAGTCGTACCGTTTCGGCTTGCCCACGGCGTCCTGGGCATAGGTGGACGTCTGGTAGATGGGGACGTTGACCGATCCGTACATCGGCTCGGGGTCCTGCCCCACGTGGATCGCCCGGGTCTCGAAGCGTTCGGTCATCGGATCTCCGGCGGCAGCTGCCATCCTCGTCTCCTCAGCTCGCGGACCGCCTCGTCACCGATGCGGACCTGTCTCCACAGCGCGGACTTCCGTTTGGCGTCATGCCCTCTGGCGAACTCCGCTCGGGTGAACGCGGTGCAGCCGGGCACCGCGCACCCACACGGGGTCAGTCCCGGAAGGCGGGGCTGGGGGCTGGGTCGAACGGGACGTTCGCACAGGCGATACCGCCCTTCGGGCAGGGTGGCGGCCGGGACCACGATGACCCCCTCGTCGGGATCGCCGACCGCGGTGAATTCCCCCTCCAGCGCGAAATGCCCCGTCAGGGCGGACAGGGCGGCGTCGACCTGGTCGAGGTTCCTGAGCCCCTCGGTGGCCACCCGGTTGGATCCCAGCACCGACCGGCGCCACACGTTCTTGGTCACCCCCCGAGGAGGGAGGCATCCGGCCAGGACCACCGCGGTGGCGTGGGGGAAGACCTCCATGGCCGTCCGGCGCACCGCGCCGCTCCGGTATCGCGGGAACTCCCGTTCCAGGGTCTCGAAGGTGCGAAAGCCCACCCGCATCCATTCGTAGAAGGGGTTGTCGCCTGCCCGGGGCTCGGTCGGGGTGCCGTACGAGTGGATGCCCATCGCGGCCAGGAGGCGCTCCGCGGCTCGGGATCCACCCCCCACTCCCCACGACGGCGGGGAATCGACGGCCACGACGTCCGGCTCGAGGTCATGGATCACCTCCGGCAGCGACTCCACGGCCACGGCGCGGTGAACCTCGACCGGGACCCGGCGTTCGTCGAGGGCCACCAGATCCAGCCCCCGCCCGGCGGATACGTCGACGCCCAGGGACAGCACCCTAGGAAGAGGTGCGTTGCCGGTGGGCCAGGAACTCCAGGAGATCGGAGCGGGTGAGCACCCCGAGGGAACGTCCGTCTCGGCTGACCACAAGGGCCGGGGCGTTCTGCAGCCGCTCGAAGGCCATGTCGATGGGATCCGCGGACTCCACCAGGGGGAGCGGCGGCCCCATGACCTCCGCCACGTCGGCTTGGAGGGAGTCGGGATCCCGGAACACCCGGTCCAGGAGGGCCCGTTCCCTGATGCTCCCCACGATCGAGGTGACCTCCCCGTCGTCCTCCCGGGACACCGGCGCCTGGGAGATCCCGTACTGCTGCAGGGTGTCGACAGCGTGCCGGACCTTCTCGTGGGCCCCGATCGACACCACGGGAGGGAGCTCACCGTGCTTGGCCAGCAGCACGTCCTCCACTCTCACCACCTCGGGGCGCTCCGCGAACCCGTACTGGAGCATCCACGACTCCGAGTACAGCTTGGACAGGTAGTTGCGGCCGGTGTCCGGGAAGATCACCACGATCGTGGCGTCCTCGCCGAGCTCGCGGGCCACCTCGAGCGCGGCAAACAGCGCCGTGCCGCTGGACCCGCCGACCAGGATGCCCTCCTGCCGGGTGATGGCCCGGGCGGTGACGAAGGAGTCTCGGTCCGAGACCCGGATGTACCGGTCCACCACCTGGGGGTCGAAGGTCTCGGGCCAGAAGTCCTCGCCGATGCCCTCCACGAGATACGGACGGGGCTCGTCACCTGAGAACAGTGAGCCCTCGGGGTCCGCTCCCACCACCAGGAGGTCGGGCTTCCGTTCCTTGAGGTAGTGAGACACGCCGGTGATCGTCCCTCCCGTCCCGATTCCGGCCACCAGCGCGTCGATCCGGCCTTCGGTCTGATCCCAGATCTCCGGGCCGGTGGTCTCCAGGTGAGTGGCCGGGTTCACCTGGTTGAAGTACTGGTTCGGCTGGAAGGCGCCGGGGATCTCCTCGGTGAGGCGGTCGGCTACCCGGTAGTAGGACTCGGGAGACTCGGGGGGGACCGCCGTCGGGGTGATGACCACCTCCGACCCGTACGCCCGGAGGAGGGCCACCTTCTCCTGGCTCATCTTGTCGGGCATCACGAAGAT
>DAITPV010000354.1:0-2162 GCA_036833435.1 Actinomycetota bacterium
CGGCGCCCTGGCCGACGTGGCCGGCTACTCCTCCGACCTGTCCGTCGAGCGGAAGATCGAGGTCCTGGAGACCCTGGACGTCGAGCGGCGCCTGGAGAAGGTCCTGGCCTGGGCGAAGGACACGCTGGCCGAGCTGTCCCTCCAGGAGAAGATCCGCGACGAGGTCACCGAGGGCATGCAGAAGAACCAGCGCGAGTACATCCTCCGCCAGCAGCTCGAGGCAATCCGGAAGGAGCTGGGGGAGGACGACGAGGAGAACGTCGTCGAGCAGTACCGGACCAAGATCGAGGAAGCGGGGATGCCCGAGTCCGTCAAGGAACAGGCCGACCGGGAGCTCAAGCGCCTGGAGCGAATGGCTCCCGAGAACCCCGAGTCCGGCTGGATCCGGACGTACCTGGACTGGCTGGTGGACGTGCCGTGGTCGAAGCGCACCGAGGACAACCTGGAGATCGACGATGCCCGGCGGGTCCTCGACCAAGACCACACCGGCCTCGAGGACGTCAAGGACCGGATCATCGAGTACCTGGCCGTCCGGAAGCTCCGGGCCCAGCGTGGCCTGGCCGAGGTGTCCAGTGGCCGAGGCTCCGGCGCGATCCTCACGTTGATCGGCCCGCCCGGCGTTGGCAAGACCAGCCTGGGCGAGTCGGTGGCCCGGGCCCTGGGACGGAAGTTCGTCCGGGTTTCCCTCGGAGGGATCCGCGACGAGGCCGAGATCCGAGGGCACCGGCGAACCTACGTCGGAGCGCTGCCGGGACGGATCGTCCGGGCGCTCAAGGACGCCGGGACCAAGAACCCGGTGATGATGCTGGACGAGATCGACAAGGTCGGCGCGGACTGGCGGGGCGACCCGTCGAGCGCGCTGCTGGAGGTCCTCGATCCCGCCCAGAACCACACGTTCCGGGACCACTACCTGGACGTGGACCTGGACCTCTCCGAGGTCCTGTTCATCACCACGGGCAACGTGGCCGAGACGATCCCCGGGCCGCTGTTGGACCGCATGGAGATCATCCGACTGGACGGGTACACCGAGGACGAGAAGCTGGCCATCGCCCGCGACCATCTCCTGGGACGCCAGCTCGAGCGGCACGGCCTCGATCCCGAGGAGGTGGAGATCGCCGACGAGGCCCTTCGGACCATCGTCACCGACTACACCCGCGAGGCGGGGGTCAGGAACCTCGAGCGAGAGATCGGGAAGCTGCTCCGGAAGGTGGCCACCAAGGTCGCCTCCGCGGCGGTGGAGCCGCCGGTGAAGGTCGAGGGCGGCGACGTGCGGGACTACCTCGGCAGGCAGAGGTTCTTCTTCGAGGCGGCCGACCGGACCAGCGTGGCCGGAGTGGCCACCGGCCTGGCCGTCACCGGAACCGGCGGGGAGGTCCTGTTCGTTGAGGCCACGCGCATGGAGGACGGCGACTCGAACGGGACGGGCGGGGGAGGGCTGACCCTTACCGGCCAGCTCGGCGACGTGATGAAGGAGTCGGCCATGATCGGCCTGTCCTTCGTTCGGTCGCACGCAGAAGAGCTGGGCATCGACGAGGATCGCCTCCGCGGACGGTTCCACGTCCACGTTCCCGCAGGCGCGGTTCCCAAGGACGGCCCCAGCGCCGGCGTGGCCATGACCACCGCGCTGGCGTCGCTGCTGTCCGACCGGCCGGTGAAGGCCTCGGTGGGGATGACCGGAGAGGTCACCCTACAGGGGCGGGTGCTCCCGATCGGCGGCGTGAAGCAGAAGGTGCTGGCCGCCCACCGGGCCGGGCTTGAGGAGGTCATCCTTCCGAAGCGGAACGAGGGCGATCTCGACGACGTTCCCGAGCAGGTCCGACGGGAGATGGGGTTCCATCTGGTCGAGACCGTGGACCAGGCGCTGGAGCTCGCCCTCGAACCGGCCGACGCCGACGCCGAGGCGCCCACCGCGGCCTGAAGTTCAGAGTCGCTCGCCATTCGAGGGCCGTCATGGCTCCATTACCCTGACGGTTGGTGACCGAGCGCGTCCTCACCACCAAGGAGCTCAACCGAGCGCTCCTCGCTCGCCAGCTGCTGCTGGAGCGATCGACCCTTCCGCTCGCTCGGGCCATCGAGCGGGTCGGCGGGCTCCAGACCCAGTACGCCCCGTCCGCGTACATCGGGCTGTGGTCGCGGCTCCGTGACTTCCGGCGGGAGTCCCT
>DAITPV010000355.1:0-2147 GCA_036833435.1 Actinomycetota bacterium
TTCCCGATGATCGTGGGGATGATGAAGTCCCCCAGCGTGAGCGAGAACGTGAAGATGGACCCGGCGATCAGGCCCGGGAGGGCCAGGGGGAGGATCACCTTCCGGAACGTCATTCGCGGGCGAGCGCCGAGGTCTCCCGAGGCCTCAAGGAAGGAGTGCGGGACCCGCTCCAGCGCCGCGGCCAGCGGCAGGATCATGTACGGCAGCCACGTGTAGACGAACACGACCCACATGCCCATCAAAGACTGGGACAGAGAAGCCCCCCCGACGGCGGGGATCCCCAACAGGAACTCCAGCAACGGCCGCAGGCCCAGGTGGTCCACGAACCAGGCCAGGATGCCTTCCCGGGCCAGGATGAGCTTCCAGGCGTACACCCGGACTAGATAGCTGGACCACAGCGGCATGATCACCGCCACGTACAAAAGGGCCTTCATCCTCGGCGAGGCGAAGCGGGCCATGTAGTACGCCAGGGGGAACGCCAGGACCGCGCACCCCGCCGTCACCGCCAGGGCCATCAGCGTGGTCCGGATGATGATGTCCAGGTTGGCGGGATCCAACAGCGATTGATACGTCGAGAGCGTGACCTCTCGGACCACCAGCCCGGTGAACTCTTCCAGGCTGTAGAAGCTCTGGACCAGGAGCGCCCCCAGGGACCCGAGATAGATCACTCCCAGCCACAGCAGTCCCGGAGCCAGGAACAGGAGGATCTTCAGCCACGGGTGCCGGTAGAAGATGGCGGACAGTCGCCGCGTCACTCCCCCCGGGGCCGTGGTTACCGTCACGAAGCCTCCAGTGGAAAGGAGGGTGGGGCCCGGAAGCCCCACCCTCCTCGGTCTCGGGCGATCAACGCCCCCCGATCACCGCCACGTAGTTGGTGACCCATTCGTGGTACGGAACACACTCCTCCGAGCCATCACCCCGGAAGCAGTCCGCTTGTGGAGTCTTCCAGAACTCGATCTGGTCGAAGCTGTCGATGCCGTTGGTCGCGCATCCCTCGTCGGTCAGCAGCTCGTTCCCCTCGCATGCCGCCGGCACGGCCGGCACCGACCCGAACCACGCGCCCAGGTCGCCCTGGAGCTTCTCGTTCAGCGACCACTCCATCCACTGGTAGGCGCAGTTGGGGTGCGGAGCGTTCGCGTGCATCATCGTGGTGTCCGCCCACCCGGTGGCCCCCTCCTGAGGGATCGTGCTGGCGATGGGCTCCTCCGCGCCCTGCAGAAGGTTCACCTGGAACGGCCACGACGTGCTGGCGGCGATGCCCTCGTTGGTGAAGTCGTCGATCTGGATGTAGGCATCGTGCCAGTACCGAGCCACGAGGTCCCGCTGCTGCCGGGCCACCTCGAGGGCCGCGTCGAACTGCTCGCGGGTGAGCGCATAAGGGTCCTCGATGCCCAGTTCGGGCTGGGCACTGCGCAGGTAGACCGCGGCAGTGGCGATCGCGATCGGCCCGTCGTACGCCTGGACCCGCCCCACGTTCGATTCGCCATCCGGGAGGTTCTGCTCCTCGTACACCACCGACCAGCTGTCCGGCGTCTCGTTGCCGAACACGTCCGTGTTGTACATCAGGACGTCCGAGCCCCATTGGTACGGGACGCCGTAGTGCTCGGCGGTTCCGTCGCCGTCGGCGTCGTACGTGTGCCACGGGGCGTCCTGGAGCCGCTCATCGACCGTCGAGTAGCTTGGGATGAGGTCGAGGTTGACTTCCTGGACCGTGCCGCCCTGGATCAGGCGGAGGCTGGCATCGCCGGACGCGGTGACCAGGTCGAACCCGGATCCCTCCTGCATCAGCGAGACCATCTCGTCCGAGGTCGCCGCGATCTTGTTCTGGACCTCACAGCCGGTGTCCGCCTCGAACTGAGTCACCCAGTCGTAGGCCTCATCGGTGGAGCCGTCCTCGATGTAGCCGGCCCAGGAGATGATGCTGAGCTCTCCCTCTCCTTCCCCGACCTCCTGGACGACCCCACCCTGGGCCTCGCCGCCGCCACCGCCGTCGTCGCCACCGCCGTCGTCGCCGGTGCACGACACGGTGATCAGCGTGGCGGAGCCCAGCAGGGCCATCACGCGCCATCGTCTGCTCATGCCTTCTCCTCCTCCAGGTCCCCGGACCCACTCGCGTCCCCGGCCCCCTCGACCGGGCGATTGAACTG
>DAITPV010000356.1:0-2127 GCA_036833435.1 Actinomycetota bacterium
GGACTCGTCGAGGGGGAAAGCGGCCACTCCCACGCTGACGGTCACCGGGATGCTCGGTTCCAGGCTGTCGAAGGCAGCCGCCCGCACGGCGGTCCGGATCTTCTCGCCCACCACCTTGGCCCCCTCACACGGGGTCTCCGGCAGGACGATGACGAACTCTTCGCCGCCGAACCGGGCCACGGAGTCGATCTGGCTTCGGATGTTCCCCATCATCCGCCGGGTCAGCTCGATCAACACCTCGTCCCCTCGCTGATGGCCGTGCCGGTCATTCACGTTCTTGAAGCGGTCGATGTCGAGCATGAGGATCGACAGGGGGCGGGCGAATCGCTGGGCGCGCTCGATCTCCTTCCGAAGCGTCAGCTCCAGGTACCTCCGGTTCCACACCCCGGTGAGGCCGTCGGTGATCGACAGCTGTTGGGTCTCCTGGTGGAGGAGGACGTTCTCGATGGCCACCGAGGCCTGGGCTCCGAACGACGCCAGGGTCTCCGCGTCTTCCTGGGTGAACGGCTCGAGGGTGGACCTCCCGTACAGCGCGATGACCCCCATGGTTCGGTCGCGGCGGACCAGGGGAACGGCCACCGCGGTGTCGGTGCGGGGCTCCACCGGGACCGAGGCCATCACCGACCGATCGTGGGGCACCAGGACCCGGTCTCCTGCCGCCGCCCGGCCGGCGATCCCCAGACCCATGGACAGCTTGGCCTGGTCGGGCGGATCGTATCCGTGCGCCACCTCGAGGCGGAGCTCCCGTCCCGCCCCAACCAGCAGGAACAGGGCGCTGGACTGAGCCCCGAGCGTCACCGATGCGGTGTCCAGGATCACCTCGAGCATCCCCTGGAGGTTCAGGGTGGTCTGCAGGGTAGCCCCCATCCGCTCGAGGCTTCTCCTGAGCTCGTCCCGCGACTCCTCCAGCTCACCGACGTAGGTCCGAAGGTATTCGGTCATGGTGTTGAAGGAGTGGGCCACGTTTGCCAGGTCTCCCCGTTCCCCCGCCTCCACTCGGGTGTCCAGGTTCCCCGCGGTCACGGCCCGGGCTCCCTCCGCCAGGCGCTCCAGGGGCCGGGCCATCACCCGGGCCAGCGCGTACCCGAGGGCCAAGGCGATCACCAGCCCAGCTGCCGCGATCAGCCAGAACCCCAGCGTCCTGATCCGCTCGGTCGGAGCCGCCAGCAGAACTCCGTTCCCCGGGCTGCCGACGGTGACCAGCTGGGTCCGCTGAGCCTCGTCGCCCCCCGTGCGGACGGGAAGGCCCTGGGGCGTGGTGGTTGCCAGCGTCTGACCGTCCCAGACGATCGCCGTGTCGAGTCCCCCGGCCGCCGCCAGCTCCATGGCGAAGCGCTCGTCCGTGTAGATCCCGCCGATCACCACGAACCCACGATCGCCGGAGACCACGTTCACCCTGCCTCGCAACACACCCGGCGGCTGGTCGGCCGCGGAGAGCTGGTCCACCGTGGGAGCGTCGGTACCGGAGGAGAAATCGCCGGAGCCGACCGAGGCTGCGACCGTCCGGCCCGTTTCGGTGCCGATCATCAGGAAGTCGAGACCGAGGTCTCCGTGCACGTCTTCCAGCAACGCCTGGACATCGTCACGATGAAGGGACGGAGCCAGCCGCTGGGCGGCGAATCCCACCTCTCCCTCCACCATCCGGAGCCGCTCTTCCCACAGGGCGGCCACGGCGTTCGCGGCGGTGTCGAGCCTAGTATCCGTTCGGGCCTCGACCTGGCGGGCGTCGAGGACCTGGAACGCCATGGTGGCGGCCACCAAGGGGAGAACGACGATGCCGACAAAGAAGAGGGTGAGTCGGGCACGCAGGGTCAAGGTGTCTCCACGGGCGCTCGCGTCGACGGGGGGGAACCCGTTGACCTCCGTCATTCTGTATCGGCATGAGCGGCAAACGGCTTGATTCGGACTCGGCCAAGGCCGAGCTCCGCGTCCATCTTCGGAGGGTGCGCTCGGCCATCCCTCCCGGTGAGCGGGCCAGACTGGCAGAGCTGACCGAGGAGGCCCTGTTCGGCCTCCCCGAGGTGACCGCGGCGCACACGATCCTGCTGTTCTACGCGTTCGGGACGGAGGTCCCCACGGCCGGCATGACAGAACGGGTCCACGCCGCAGGGAAGCGGCTGCTCCTCC
>DAITPV010000357.1:0-2118 GCA_036833435.1 Actinomycetota bacterium
AGCGGATGTTCGCTGTCGCGCTCCGCGGCCGCCGCCAGACGGAGGACGTTGGCGGCGTCGCCGTCGAGGGACGCGGTTCCGGCCACCACGTGCCGGCCCCTGGTGAGGGTCCCGGTCTTGTCGAACAGCACCGTGTCCACCTCGCGCATGCGCTCGAGGGCCAGACGATCCTTCACCAGGATGCCGGCCCTGGCGGCGATCGCCGTGGACAGCGACACCACGAGCGGGATCGCCAGGCCGAGGGCGTGGGGACAGGCGATCACCAGCACGGTCACCGTCCGGGTGATGGCCACGCCTGGCTGGCCCAGGGCCGCCCACACCACAAAGGTGAGCACCCCTGCGCCGGCAGCCACATAGAAGAGGAATGCCGCGGCTCGGTCGGCCAGCGCCTGGGCCCGGGACCGCGACGCCTGGGCCTCTTCTACCAATCGCCGGATCCCGGCCAGCGCGGTGTCCTCCCCCACCGCCCGGACCTCGACGCGAACGGCCGAGTCGGTGGCCACCGTGCCGGCCACCACGGAAGCACCGTGATCTCTGAGCACCGGGCGGGACTCGCCGGTGACCATCGACTCGTCGAACTCGGCCCGGCCCTCGCGGATGGCCCCGTCGGCGGGGACGCGGCCCCCGGGACGGACCAGGACCACGTCGCCCACACGAAGGTCCGCCGTGGCGACCGTCTCAACGCCGGACGGGGTCACCCGCTCCGCCCGGTCGGGGAGCAGCTCGGCCAGGGCCGCCAGCGCCCCCTGGGCCTGCCCGATGGCCCGCATCTCGAGCCAGTGCCCCAGAAGCATGATCACGATGAGCGCCGAAAGCTCCCACCAGAACTCGAGGTCGAAGAACCCCAGCGTGGTGGCCATCGACGCGCCGAAGGCCACCGTGATGGCCAGGGCGATGAGCAGCATCATCCCCGGCTGTCGGCTCCGGGCCTCCTGGACCCCGCCCGACAGGAACGGCCACCCGCCGTACAGGAAGATCACCGTGCCCAGGACGGGGGCCACCAGATCGTCGCCCGGGAACGAGAGCGAGAAGCCCAGCCACTCCTGGACCATCTCGCTGGTCAGGATCACCGGGATCGTCAGGACCAGGTTGATCCAGAACAGGCGGCGGAAGACGGCGGCGTGGTCCCCGTGCCCCCCGGGGTCTCCGTGACCGCCACCCTGCGTCGGGGCGTGCTCCTGGTGCGCGTCGTGCTCGGTGCGCACGCCTAGGCCTTCAGGAGTCGTCCGATGGCCGCGCTCGCTTCCTCGATCTTCTCGTCCCGCTCAGCGGCTCCGGCTCGCCCGGCGTCCGCCACGCAGTGACGGATGTGATCGTCGAGCAACGCCAAAGCGACCTTCTTCAGAGCACTGCTCGCCGCGGAGATCTGGGTGAGGATGTCGATGCAGTACTCGTCCTCGGCCACCATCCGCTGGACCCCCCGGACCTGGCCTTCGATCCTGCTGAGCCTGGCCCGGAGCTCCTCCTTGTTCTCCGAGTATCCGTACACGGTCGCTCCTCTTCGTCCGATACCCCCCTAGGGTATCAGACGTGGTCAGCGGCGAACCCGCCGGATCAGCAAGCCAAGGAAGACGAGACCGACCAGGACCAGCAGTCCCGTGATCAGCAAGGGGGCGGTTCCCTGGTCGGTCTCGGCCGCAACTTCGGGGGGGGCGGTGGTGGTTTCCGTGACCCCGGGTCCCGGCGTGCTGGTCTCTGCGACCGTGGGGCGAAGCGCGGCGCCGTCGTCCAGGCTGCGCTGCCCGGCCGCGCAGCACCCTCCCCACACCACCGTGGTCTCCCCGGTCCACACCCCGGTATGCCCGGCGCGGGCGCCGATCGGCGCGACGGGCAGAGGGCGCCACGACTGTTGAACGGGATCGTACGCGGCCCCCTCCTCCGGATAGATGTCGAGACCGCTCCGCCCGCCCCACACCACCATCTCGGAGCCGGTCCACGACGCGGCGTGCGCCTGGCGGGCGGCCATCGGAGCGGTGGGAAGCATGGACCACCGGTCCGCGGCGGGCCGGAAGGCCGCGCCGTCGGCAAGCTCTCCTCCCTCCTGGTCGCAGCATCCGCCCCACACTAAGAGCTCCCGGCCGGTCCACACGGCGGTGTGTCCCGTGCGCGAGACGATCG
>DAITPV010000358.1:0-2113 GCA_036833435.1 Actinomycetota bacterium
GGGTCCACCCGCGTTTGGCGGCCTGGCTCACGAGCTCTCGGAGCCGCCGCTGATCCGTCACGGTGCGGGGCGTGAACGACTCCAGTCGAACCTGCTTGAAGTATCGGTCCAGCTGATCGTCTGGGAGCTCGGACAGCAGGATCCGTCCCATAGCCGTGGCCCAGGCCGGCAGGCGGGAGCCCACCCCAAGGGTCATGCTCATGATGCGTTTGGTCTCAACGCGAGCCACGAACACGATGTCCGGGCCGTCGAGAACGGAGGCCGAGGTCGTCTCCATGACCCGGTCGGAGAGCTCTTGTAGGTACGGGCGGGCCACCTCCCACACGGGGAGCGAGGACAGGTAAGCGTACCCGAGCTCGAGGACCCGAGGCCGCAGCGAGAACTGCCGCCCGTCGGTCTCGACATACCCGAGGTCCTTCAGCGTCAGGAGGAACCGGCGGGCCGCGGCCCGATTCAGGCCGGTGCGGTCGGCGATCTCGGACAACGTCATCGACGCCGCGTCCCGGTCGAACGTCCGGATGACGGCCAATCCACGCTCCAACGACTGGACGAACTCGGGGCTGGTGCTCGACCTTGACACGCTGTTGACCTCCGGGGAATAATCCACCTTGACTAGCGTACAAGAGTTCGCATAGCGAACGCAAGCCTGCTGCAACCGAGCCCGACCCCGGGCCGCGAGGAGGGTGGGTGGTCATGGCGGTGACCTACGAGACGAAATTCGGATCGCTCGATCAGTACGACAAGGGCAAGGTCGAGATCATCGACGACGACCCCAAGCGCTACACGTACTCCAACATGTTCGAGGTTGCCAGCATCTCCAAGCCGTACGAGAAGGTGGCGGTGGCCAAGAACCTGGAGTACGTGCTCGAGGTGATCCGCGCCGAGGGAACCTCGGAATGGCGTGCGGTGGCCCACGACGAGTTCGCTCTGGTCATGGATGGCGAGGTCGAGGTCCGGCTGATCAAGCCGGAAAAGGAGCTGGTCCCCGCCGACAAGGAGGGCTCGATCACGCTCTCAGGAGAGCCCGAGGGACAGCGCATGGGCCTCATCCGGGCGCGAAGGGGACACATGGCCCTCCTCCCTGCGGGATCGGCGTACCAGTTCCACGCCGAGAAGCCCGGGGTCATCCTGATGCAGACCATCGAGGGTGAGGACACGGTCTTCAAGTGGGCGGAGATCTGTCAGACGATTCCGTAGGTCGGATCAGCGGGACAGGAGGCGAGCGCGATGGCGGTAGAGACAAGCCCTGAGGTCGAGGTCGAGGCCAGTGAGGCAAACCAGTTCGGGTACCGGACCTTCCGAATCGGAGAGTTCGAGTTCAGCCGGAACGAGTACTTCGTGTACGTCCGGTGGCCCACGGGAAGCCACGTGATGTCGGCAGACGCTTTCCTGAAGGCCCTCCAGCGAGACGTGGCCTGGGATTTCTTCTATGGCATCGTGAACTTCGACGGCGTCGTGGGCACCGTGAACCACTACGGGACCGTCGATCTCTTTGCGGGGCGGTACAACGACGCGTACCGAAAGGCTGAGATCGATCATCTGGAGAATTTCGACACGGAGCTGATCCGGGAGACCTTCAAGTCGATGCTGGACGACTGGACGAACGACGGGTTCGATCCGTTCGCCAGCCCCACGGAAACCGGCAGTGCCTTCGGGGTGAAACGGGGAGACAACCGCAAGGCCATTACCCGCCACCGGGTCACGGCCGAACGGATGGTGGGCCTTCCCGACGACGAGCAGATCCGGACGGACGAGAACGGATTCCCCATGAACCGCCAGTTCCTCGATGTCCCGCAGGACGAGCCCGAGGTGATTGCTGAGCCGGGGTTCGAGAAGGAGGTCGGTGCGTTCAACCTGTTCGCCTACCTGTCCCGATCGGACGTGACCTGGAACCCTTCCGTGGTCGCGGCTTGCAAGAACAGCCTGGCTTGTCCCACGACGGAGGAGTACATCCTTCCGATCATCCACGGGAACGATCGGGTGGAGTGGTTCGTGCAGCTCTCCGACGAGATCTGGTGGAACGTGGAGGACCGGGATACCGGCACCGCCAGGATCAAGTGCGTCATGAAGCCGGGCGACGTGGCTTCCATGCCGGCCGACATCCGGCATCAGG
>DAITPV010000359.1:0-2110 GCA_036833435.1 Actinomycetota bacterium
GCTACGGCCTCCGGGCCACAGCGCTCATCTATCTCGGCGCGCTGATCGTCGTTCCCGTGGTGGCTATCGCCATCGAGGGCTTCGGCGAGGGGTTCACCGCCCTGGGGAGCGCGCTGGCCACGACCGGCGCGGTGGAGGCCATCGTGCTGACGTTGGTCATGGCCACCCTGACTGCGGTCATCAACGGGGTGTTCGGCACCCTGCTGGCGTACGTGCTGGTGCGGCTGCGCTTCCCCGGGCGTGGGGTGCTGTCCACCATCGTTGACCTTCCGTTCGCCATCCCCACGTTGGTCGCCGGGGTCATGCTGGTGGCTCTCTACGGCCCCAACTCCCCGGTGGGGTCATTCCTCCAGGGGAGGGGCATCAATGTGATCTTCGCCCAGCTGGGCATCCTGCTGGCCATGCTGTTCGTCACGCTGCCGCTGGTGGTCCGGACCGTTCAGCCCGTCCTCCTCGAGCTGGACCCCGCGGAGGAGGAAGCGGCCCGCGTCCTGGGGGCCAAGCGATGGACGACCTTCCGGAAGGTGATGCTTCCGGCGCTGCGCCCGGCCATCGCCGCGGGTGCCCTCCTGGCCTTCGCTCGGGCGCTCGGGGAGTTCGGGGCCATCGTTCTGGTGTCGGGAAACATCACGGGACGGACCCTCACGGCGCCGGTGTTCATCTTCCAGCTCACCTCGCAGTTCCGGTACGCCGAAGCCGCAGCCGTGTCGACGCTGCTGTTCGCCCTGTCGTTGGTCCTGGTCCTGATCACCGAGCGACTGACCGCCCACCGGAGCGACGTGGCATGAGCACCGAGCTGCAAACGGATCCGCTGGCGAAGGATCGCGGCCGCCTGGCGAAGGGGTTGATGATCACCGGCGCGCTCCTGTACGTGGGGATCCTGCTGATCGCGCCGGTGGCCGCCCTGGTGTGGTCGGCGCTGGAAAACGGACTCGACATCTTGGGCCGGACGTTCGGGCTGGCCGACGTGCAGCACGCCTTCCTCCTGACCCTGATCATCACGGTCATCACCGTCGTGGTGACCGGGGTGTTCGGGGTGATCGTGGCCCTGGTGCTGGCCAGGGACCACTTTCCCGGGAAAGGATTCCTGAGCGCACTGGTGAACCTCCCCCTGGCGGTCTCCGCGGTCATCGTGGGACTCATGGCGGTGATCCTGTTCGGCCGGGGAGGATGGTTCGAGGCGTTCTTCGCCGCACGAGGGATCCAGATCCTGTTCGCGCTGCCGTCGATGGTCCTGGTGACCATCTTCATCTGCATCCCGTTCGTGATCCGCGAGGTCACCCCGGTGCTTCAGGAGCTGGGCATGGAGGAGGAGCAGGCGGCGTGGACCCTGGGAGCTTCCCGGATCAAGACGTTCTTCCGGGTGACCCTCCCGAACATCCGGTGGGGGCTCCTTTATGGCGTGGCTCTTTCGTCGGCCCGGGCCCTGGGGGAGATCGGGGCGGTGCTGATCGTCAGCGGGGCCATCCAGGGGCACACCGAGACGGCAACGCTGTACATCCTCACCGCTCTGGAGGAACGGCAGGACGCCCAGGCGTTCGTGGTGGCCCTGACGCTGGCCGCGGTGTCGGTCCTCATCCTCCTGGCGATCGAGTTCTTCAAGCGGCGGCAGCATCAGGCCAAGGAGGCAACGTGAGCGCGACGGTGATCGTTGAGAACATGGTGAAGAGCTTCGGCTCGTTCCGAGCCGTTGACGACGTGAGCTTCGACGCCCTGGACGGCAAGATCACCGCGCTGCTGGGGCCCAGCGGCTCGGGCAAGAGCACCGTGCTCAGGACCATCGCCGGACTGGAGCGCCCGGACTCCGGCCGGATCACCCTGGTCGGAGTGGACCAGACCGACGCCACCGTCCAGGAGCGCCGGGTGGGGTTCGTGTTCCAGCACTACGCGTTGTTCCGGCACATGACCGTTCGGCAGAACATCGGATTCGGCCTCTCGGTGCGCAAGGAGGCCAAGGCTTCCATCCGCAAGCGGGTGGACGAACTGCTGGAGCTGGTGCAGCTGGCGCCGTTCGCCGAGCGGTACCCCCACAACCTGTCGGGAGGACAACGCCAGAGGTCGCGCTGGCCCGCGCGCTGGCGGCCCGTCCGCGGGTCCTGCTGCTCGACGA
>DAITPV010000360.1:0-2108 GCA_036833435.1 Actinomycetota bacterium
CCTCCACTCGTTCGTGGAGCGGGAGAACTACTCGGGGCCGTTCCTCCCCGGTTACCGGACCGAAGAGCCGATCCCCGACGACGGTCCTGTCGTGGGCATTGAGGCCATCGATCACGTGGTGGCCAACGTGGAGCTGGGGAAGATGAACGAGATGGTGGAGTTTTACGCCCGGATCCTGGGCTTCAGCCAGCTCGTCCATTTCCGCGACGACCAGATCTCCACCGAATACACCGCGCTGATGTCCAAGGTGATGTGGGACGGGAAGGGACGGGTCAAGTTCCCCATCAACGAGCCCGCCGAGGGAAAGAAGAAGTCACAGATCGAGGAGTACCTGGAGTACTACCGGTCACCCGGCGTCCAGCACATCGCCATGGCCACCGACGACATCGTCTCGGCGGTCGACGCGCTGCGGGCCCGGGGCGTTCGGTTCATCCGGGTCCCCGCCACCTATTACGAAGACCTCAAGCCGCGGATCGGGGAGATCGACGCGGACTTCTCGGACCTGGAGCGGCTGGGGATCCTGGCCGACCGCGACGAGGAGGGCTACTTGCTCCAGATCTTCACCAAGATCCAGCAGGATCGTCCAACGGTGTTCTACGAGCTGATCGAGCGTCACGGCTCCAAGGGGTTCGGCCTGGGCAACTTCAAGGAGCTGTTCGTGGCCATCGAGCGGGAGCAGGCCGAGCGCGGCAACCTGTAGTGAGTGATGGCCGCCGGTCGGTCCGCCGATCCACGGTCCTCACGGTGTTGTTCGCGATCGTGGCACCCGGGACGACCGTCGGACTGCTCCCGTGGCTCGTGGCCCGGTGGTTCCCGGAGCCATCGTTCGAAGGCCCGTGGCGATGGGTGGGGTTCCTCCTCATCGTTCCTGGAGGTCTGATCGTCGCGGATTCCATGCTCCGATTCGTGCGAGAGGGAAGGGGAACCCCCGCGCCCGTGGCCCCGCCGGACCGGCTGGTGATCACGGGCCTCTTTCGCTTCGTCCGCAATCCGATGTACGTGGGGATCGTCTCCGTCGCCCTCGGTGAGGCACTGCTCTACGGACGGCTGGCGGTGTTCGCGTACGCGGGCCTGTTGTGGCTGGCCTTCCACCTGTTCGTCGTGGTGTATGAGGAGCCGAACCTCCGCGCGACGTTCGGTGCGGCCTACGAGGGGTACCTGCGCACCGTCCCGCGATGGATCCCCCGCTTCCCGGGCTAACCGATCACCGGGATAGCATGCCGTCATGACCACACCGGACCGCCGGGAGATCGCGGAGATCCTCGACCTCGCCGTGGGCGAGGCACGGGCGTACCTGGAGTCCATCGACGAGCGGCCGCTCCGGGCGTCGGATGCCGACGAACGCGCAGACTCCTTCAAGCGCCCACTCCCCGAGGAGGGGGATGGGGCCGTCACGGCCCTCGACGAACTGCTGAAGGAGGGGGTCGAGGCCTCCGTGACTTCATCGGGCCCGCGGTTCTTCCACTTCGTGCAGGGCGGTGTCACCCCCGCGGCCCTGGGCGCGGACTTGCTGACCACCGTCCTCGACCAGAACCCGGGGATGTGGGTGGCCACTCCGTTGGGGAACGGACTCGCCGAGGTGTGTGTGGGGTGGCTGCTGGACCTGTTCGGACTGCCGACGGGGTGGGGTGGGGCACTGACCACCGGGGCGACGACCGCCAACCTCACGGCGCTGGCCGCCGCTCGCCGGTGGTGGGCGCAGCGCCACGACGTCGACGTCGACCGCCAGGGTCTGGCCGGTCTCCCACCGGTCCCCATTCTGACCGGCGGGTACGTGCACCCCAGCGTTCGCAAGGCCGTATCGATCCTGGGGCTCGGACGGGATCGAGTCCAGGTGTTCGCCGGGGATGACGCGGGGCGTGTGGACCTCGACGGGCTGGCCACGGCGCTTGGGGACCTCGACGGAGCGCCGGCCATCCTGGTGGGGAACGCCGGCGAGGTCAACACGGGCGACTTCGATCCCCTCGCCGAAATGGCCGATCTGGCCGAGGAGCACGACGCCTGGCTGCACGTGGACGGCGCGTTCGGCCTGTTTGCCGCGGTGTCCCCTCGGACCGCCCACCTGGTGGAGGGGGTGGCCAGAGCACACTCGGTGATCTCGAACGGAC
>DAITPV010000361.1:0-2101 GCA_036833435.1 Actinomycetota bacterium
GCCTCGGTCCATGGCCAGGAAGAACGTCACCCCCAGCACCGGTCCCCACAGGGTCCCCGCCCCGCCGATCAGCAATGAGGCCACCAACAGCGTGGCCGGCCCGAAGGCCGCCAGCTCGGCGCTGACGTACCCGTCCAGGTGGGCGAACAGCGCCCCGCCCACCGCCGCCAGTGCTCCGCCGAACGTCAGCGACAGGAGCCGGTACCGGAACGGGTTGATCCCCGCGGCCGCGGCGGCGGGCTCGCTGTCGCGGACCGCGGTCATGGCCCGGCCCATCGGCGACCGCACCAGGTTCCTGGTAAGGACCAGCAACGCCGTCGTCAGGAGCAGGGCGAACCGCCAGTACTTCAGGTCGGAGAGCGGCTCATCGAACTGCACCGGCCGGCGAACGCTCACCCCGATCTCCCCGTGGGTCACGTCGGTCCACCCCTGGAGCAGCTCGCCGACGGCGAACACCAGCACCAGGGAGATCACCGCGAAGATGGTGGCCCGGGCCCTGACGGTGGCCATCGACAGAAGGCCTCCGCCGAGCACCCCGATCCCCGCCGCGGCCAGGAATCCGGCCCACACCGGCCACTCGAGGTCCGTGACGGTGAGCGCGGTGGCGTACGCCCCCAGCGCGTACAGCGCGGTGTGGCCGAAGGAGAACAGCCCGGTGTACCCCAGCGCGAGGTTCAGGCCCACCACCGCCAGCAACGACGCCGCGGCCTTCGACGCCAGGAAGTAGTAGAAGTCCCCGACTGGGAGATACAGGAGGCCGTACCCCGCCAGGAACAGGAGCACCCCCGCGGCCTTGCTCCAGCTCCACCGGAACCTGCTCACACCGCTCGCTTCCCGAACATCCCCTGGGGTCGGACCACCAGCGTCACCAGGAGCAGGCCGAACAGGATGGCCCCGCCGACCCCCGCGGGCAGCGACTGGCGGACCACGGTCTCCAACAGACCCAGGGCCAGCCCGCCGGCCAGGGCGCCTCGGAACGAGCCGAGCCCTCCCATCACCGCGGCGATGAATCCCTTGAGCCCCAAGAGCAACCCGATGGGAACCGTGGCGAACGTGAGCGGCGCAACCAGCACACCGCCGAGCCCGCCGATAGCCCCCGCCAGGGCGAACGATAGGGTGATCAGCGCGGGGACCGGCACTCCCACCAGCCGCGCCGGCACCGGGCTGTCCGCGGTGGCTCGGATGGCCCGCCCGGTGAACGTCCGGGCCAGATAGACCTCGATCGACACCATCATGGCGACGGCCACGGCCAGGACCACCAGGTTGTGGACGTCGACCACGACGCTGCCCAGGCGGAACGACCCACTCACCAGGGGTGGGAACGGCTTGGCCTCGGTGCCGAAGAAGATCCGGGTGACGTTCTCGATGACCACCGCGGCGGCCAGGGTGGCCACCACCCAGGTGTACGGCGATCGTGAAGCGCGGGTCGGCACGGTGATCGAGCGCTCCAGGAGGACGCCGGCCACGGCCACCGCCACGACGGTCAGCGGGAGCATCACCGCGTACGGCACGCCTGCGTCCAGGAACGTGACCCCGATCACCGCGCCGAGCATGAACAGGTGGCCCTGGGCGAAGTTCACGATCCGCGAGGTGGCGAACACCAGGCCGTAGCCGTAGGCCACCAGCGCGTACACGCTTCCCTGGGCCAGCCCCACGAACAGCTGTTGAAGGAAGAGCTCCATGTGAAGTGCAGGGGGCGCCCGGGCTCGCGCCCCCCGCGACCTCCCTCCCCCCCGGGCTACGCCGCTCCCGGCTCCCGTCGCAACGCCCGGGCACCCAGGAGACCGAGTCCGATCAACGCCAGGAATCCGACCCCGGCACCCACGGCGCGGCCGGTTGACTCGGTGCTCCGGTTATCGAGCTGGTCCATGCTGAGAACCACTCCGGAGCCACCCACCACCGTCACCGCCTGGTCGGAAGCCGGCGGACCGTACGTCAGCGACTCGTTGGCCGCCCGCTGGTCCTGGGCCCGCATCAGCGCCAGCGACTGAGCCAGCTCCCCGGCCGTGGCCTTGGCGCCGGCGGCGATCTCCTTCACCCCCAGCTCGTTGATGGAGTAGACCCCCTGCTCGACCTGCTCCGTTCCGCCGCTGGCCTCTCC
>DAITPV010000362.1:0-2095 GCA_036833435.1 Actinomycetota bacterium
AGCAGCAGCGGGTTGTCGTGCTGGGTCGCTCCCAGGCTGACCCACGACCACCCGCCGAAGGGCCACACCCCGCGGAGCCACTCCACGAACGCCCACGCGGCACCCACGGCAACCGCGCTGCGGATCGGCCACTCGTCCCGCCACAGCGCCGGAACGAGGAACCCGAAGATCGCCAGGAACGCGGCCAGGAGGATCGACAGGGCCGCCCACGCAAGCACCGACACGGGGATCAGCCACGACATCAGGGGCCCATAGAACGCCAGGCCGAACACCAGGCCAAGCAGGGCGCCCCGTCGCCGCCTGGCACCGCGGAGCGACCACAGCACCGGGATGAGGGCCACGAAGCCGAGGGGCCCCAGGTCGGCCGGCGGCAGAGCAAGCCATAGGGCCACGCCGGAAACAGCGGCGGCGAAGATGGCGGTTGGAAGGCGGGGGCCGAGGGCTAGGCGCAGTCCCGGCAAAGCATCCGCTTCTTGTCCTTCATCTGGCTCCGGTGCTTGACCAGGTGGCAGTTCCGGCAGGTGAACTCGTGGTCCTGCTGAGGGACGACCTTGACCGAGAGCGTCTCGACGCGCTCCTCACGGCCCGAAGTCAGCGTACCGTCGTCGTCCTCACCGGGAGCCTCGCCCCGCTTGGCGATCATCTCGTCGAGGCTGGCCTCGGCGGGCTCGGCGGCCGCTTCTTCCTTGGGGTTCTCTTCTCGCTCTTCCACGGCGCTCTGGTTCTTCCCGAGGACGGCACATTTTACGCCTCGGTTCGGGGGGGTGCCCCAGTTTCGTCGAACCGTTCACCGGGCCGTCGCATTCCCGAATAGCGGAGGGCCCACAGAGACCTTTGGGGCCGCGGCGCCGGGGCGCCGCGTTCTCTACTCAGCCTCTGTGGGCCCTTCGCCACGCCGCGTCCGGCGGAGCGAGGCAAATGCTAGTGCGGCGTCTCCGGAGGTGTCAATCGCAGGTGCGCGACTTTGTCACACCGCTTCGCTGTTCGTGTCGGTGACCGGAGGTATCCTTCCGGCGATGAAGCGGCGGGGGAAGGTTGTCCGTCCCGGCTGAAGCATTCGCCGGGGCCGATCTCGCCGACAGCCGGGGACTGGACGACGCGGCGGCGTTCGTCGTCGGTCTGCTGGACCGTCCGGCTTCGGACATCCGCGTGGCCGAGGGCCAGCTCGGCCTCGGCGAGGAGCTGGTGGTCGACGGCCACCCCGACGCCTTCGGACTGGAGGTCCTCTCCCCCACCGACCCGGGCACCGTGTGGGCCGTCGACGGCGGGTCGTGCTTCCTGGCCGACGGACGGTCGTTCCAGGTGGCCGGGTACCGCTCCGCCCGGGTCCGGTTCCGGGGTGGGGTCACCGACCTGGTGGAGTCGCCGCCCCTCACGGTCCGGGCGCTGTCCACCGATGAGATGGAGCGGCTGTACCGGGAAGAGCTGGAGCTCATGGAGGTCGAGGTGCCCTCCCGGATCCCCGACGTCCCCCGGCCGGTGGACTTCCTCCGGGAGTGCGCGGAGTGGCGGTCGGTCCGGGACACCATCCGCGATGCGGGATCCGGTGACCTCGTGCTGGTCGATGGCTCGTTGCACGGAGGACCGTGGATCTCCTCGGACTTCGTCCGCAGGACCCATCAGGAAGCGGTGGACCGCGGCGTGTCGCTGGCCGGCGTGGTCAAGGCCTCCACGTTGTTCTGGGGGCGCAACGCTCCTCTGGTCACCCTGATCAAGAAGCGCGGCGATCGAGAGGTCGGGCCGCAGCCGTGGGCGGCCAGGATCTCCACGGATCCGGCGTTCGCCCGCCTGTACGTCGGAGAGATCTTCGTGGCCCACCTGGCGCCGACGGCCCATCACGCGTTTCGGGTGGACGTGGCTCGTGGCGCGGACGCGATTGCGGTCCTGTCCCGCCTGGCCGGGTGCGCGGACGACGCGGCGTTCGTGGGCTACCCCTACCCGCTGGCCCGGGCGCACCGGGCCGCCCGGGTGTCCGGCTACGCCGTGGCCGACCTGCGGCGAACGTTCCGCGACGCGCTCTCGCGCCGAGGGATGGCCGAGGACGACATCGAGACGCTGTTCCAGGACTTCCACGAGATCCTCAACCGGAGCTGAC
>DAITPV010000363.1:0-2077 GCA_036833435.1 Actinomycetota bacterium
GCCAGGATCCCCGGTGTCGGCCGCAGCGAGCCGCGGAGCGACAGCTCGCCGGCCAGGACGTACGGCGCCAGCCGCTCCTCGGGGAGCTGCCCGGTGGCTGCCAGCACCGCCGCGGCGATGGGGAGGTCGAACCCCGAGCCCTCCTTTCGCACGGCGGCAGGGCTCAGGTTCACGGTCACCCGGCGGAGCGGCCACTCGAGTCCCGCGCTCTCCACGGCCGGCCGGACGCGTTCTCGAGCGTCTTGCACCGACGGACCCGGGAGCCCGGTGAACAGCAGAGCCGGAAGCCCTCGGCCCACGTGCGCCTCCACCGAGACCAGGTGGCCGTGGACCCCCACCACCGACACTCCCCGTGTGCGGGCGTACACGGCGAGCGATCCTAGCGAGGGGGGGTGACATGCCACCGCGGCGTGGTTAACTCCTGCGAATGCCGCGGGACCGCCGCTGATGTCCGCCGCCACGAGCCCGGCCGGAGCCGTCGGCCCTCCGTCGCTCCGGCACCCCTCACCGGAGGGGGCGAAGTGGATCCCCACGATCGTGGTGTTCCTGGTGACGGTCTTCGTGGTGGTGGGCGGCTACCTGATCGCCGGCGAGCCCCAGGAGATCGCCGTTGGGCAGGAGAGCGGGCCGGGAGAACCGGTCATGGTCACCGACAGCGTCACCGTGACCCCGCCCGAGGGGTGGTCGGTCACCCAGCGGTACACCGATCCGCCCGGAGTCCGGCTGACCGGCGGCATGGGGAACCTCCTGGTCGTGGTGCCGCCGAACGACTTCACCCCGGAGGAGCTCCTCGAGGCGTACGTCGACGAGGTCCTGGAGCCCGAGGCCACCCAGCTCACGGTGTCCTCCAAGCGCAAGGAGCTGACACTGTCGTACGGCGAGGCGGTTCGGACCTCGTACGTGGGGCAGTTCGAAGGGGTGGCCGCCTCCATCGAGGGTGAGCTCACCGCGGTCGTCTCGCCGGGCGGCACGCCGGTGATGTACGACGGCTGGAGCTCCCAGGGTCAGTACGTCTCGGCCCGCGATGACGTGCGCCAGACCGTCGCCGGCGCGGAGGTCAGCGAATGAGCTCCCGAACGGCCGCGCCGCGGCCACCCACGTGGGGCTTCAAGACCTCCCTGTGGCAGATCCGCCAGCCGGCCTTCTGGGTGTTCCTGGTCCTCCTGGTGTTGTCCGGCCTGGCGGCGATCCTCATCCAGGCGGGCTTCGTGGGGCTGACCCCGGTGGGATGGGTCCTCTCGTGGACCCTGCTCCTGGCCTACGCCGTCCCCGTCTTCATCTTCGTGTACGCGCTGGACCTGTACGAGCGGGAACCGCTCTCCCTGGTGTTCGCGGCCTTCCTCTGGGGGGCGTTCGGGGCAACCACCCTGGCCATCGTGGCCAACGGCGGATGGAGCCTGGTGGTCCTCGACATCCTGGGGCCCGACCTGGCCATCGAGTGGATCCCCGCCATCGTGGCTCCATTCACCGAGGAGATCCTCAAGGGCGTGGGGGTGGTGTTCATCTACCTGATCGCCCGGCGAGAGATCGACGATCTCATGGACGGGTTCGTCTACGGGGCCATCGTGGGCCTGGGGTTCACGATCATCGAGGACGTCTATTACTTCATCGCCCAGTTCGGGGGGACCGTGGAGGCCGTCCTCAAGGGTTTCTACATCCGGGTGGTGGCCAGCGGCCTGTACGGACACGTCCTCTATTCCGCGCTGTTCGGGATGGGCGTGGCGTACTTCGTGTCCCGACGGGGCGAGCAGTCGGTGGCCCGCAGGACGCTGGTTGCCGGCGCCCTGATCCTGGTGGGGATGGGCGCCCACTTCCTGTGGAACTCGCCCCTCCTGAACTTCTACCCGAACGATCTTGAGACCCCGGGCCAGTACGTGCAGTGGATCTGGGCCACCGCGGTGAAGGGACTGCCGTTCCTGGTGTTCGTGATCCTCATGATCGTCCTGGCCCGGCGCCGCGAGCATCGGTGGCTCCGCACGTTCCTGTCCGGCGAGGTGGCCACCGACGCGGTCCGGGAGTCGGAGCTGGCGGTGCTGGAGCGGCCGCGGCGCCGGCGGCGGATGGGCCGGGAGCTGCG
>DAITPV010000364.1:0-2074 GCA_036833435.1 Actinomycetota bacterium
GTTCGAGCGGTACGGCGGGCCGGCCATCGTTGTGGACTTCGGCACGGCCACCACCTTCGACGTGGTGTCGGAGAAGGGCGAGTACCTCGGCGGCGCCATCGCCCCCGGGGTCCAGCTGGCGGCCAGAGCCCTGTTCGACCACACGGCCCTCCTGCCGCTGGTGGAGCTCTCCGCGCCGACCTCGGTGATCGGCAAGAACACCGTGGACAGCGTTCAGTCCGGGCTGGTGTTCGGCTACGCCTCGATGATCGACGGCATGGTGGAACGGATCTCCAAGGAGCTCGGCTCCCCCACGGTAATCGCAACCGGCGGGCTGGCGCCGATGGTCATCGGCGAGTGCCGGACGATCGACCACCACGAGCCGTGGCTCACGCTCGAGGGCCTCCGGCTGGTCTACGAGAAGAACGCCGAAGGATGAGCGACGACCAGGCCCCTGCGGCCGAGGACGTCCTGGCGGTTCGCCGCCACAAGCTCGACAAGCTCCGGGAGCGTGGCGAGGAGCCGTTCGCGCTGCGCTTCGATCGTGACGCGCTGGCATCCGAGATCCACGAAAAGTTCGATGGGCTGGCCACCGACGAGGCTTCCGGCCAGACCGTCCGGGTCGCCGGACGGCTGGTGGCGCTCCGGCACCACGGGAAGCTGGCGTTCGGCGTACTCCGGGATGGCTCGGGCACCATCCAGCTGTTCCTCACCGAGGAGGACCTCGGCGCCGAAGGGTTCGCCCGTCTGGAGGACCTGGACCTGGGGGACTGGGTGGGCGCCGAGGGCGAAGTGGTGAAGACGAAGCGCGGCGAGCTCTCGGTCCGGGCCACCGGGCTGACGCTGCTCACCAAGTCGCTCCGTCCTTTGCCGGAGAAGTTCCACGGCCTCCGTGACGTCGAGCTGCGGTACCGGCGCCGGTACCTCGACCTGGCTGCCAACCCCGAGGCCCGCGAGATGGTGACGGCCAGGGCCCGGCTCATGACCGCGTTGCGCTCCCACCTGGACGAACGAGGGTTCCTGGAGGTGGAGACGCCGATCCTCCAGCCCGTGCCCGGGGGCGGGCTGGCGAAGCCCTTCGTCACTCACTTCGACGCACTGGATATCGACGTCTACCTGCGCATCGCCGTGGAGCTGCACCTGAAACGACTGCTGGTCGGCGGGATCGAGCGCGTCTACGAGCTGGGGAAGGACTTCCGCAACGAGGGGATCGACCGCACCCACTTCCCCGAATTCACCATGCTCGAGGCCTACCAGGCCTTCGGCTCCTACGAGGACATGATGGATCTGGTCGAGGGCCTGGTGAAGGCGAGCTGCATGGCCATCCACGGCCGGCTGTCGTTCACCTGGCGGGAGACCGAGGTGGATCTGGCCAAGCCGTGGCGGCGGGCAACGCTCATCGAGCTGGTCTCGGAGGCCACGGGGCGGACCGTGTCCCTCGAGACGCCGGTCGAGGAGCTCCACGCCCTGGGCGACGAGCACCAGGTCGGCTACCACCCCGCGTGGGGAGCGGGGAAGCTGATCCTGGAGCTGTTCGAGAAGCTGGTCGAGGAGTCGCTGATCGAGCCGACCATCGTCAAGGACTTCCCGCGCGAGGTGTCGCCGCTGGCTCGGACCCATCGCCAGCATCCCGGCCTGACCGAGCACTTCGATCTGGTGATGGGCGGCGTCGAGCTGGCTCCCGCCTATTCGGAGCTCTCCGACCCGGACGAGCAGCGCCGGCGGTTCGAGATGCAGCGGGAGCAGCAGGCTGCAGGTGACGAGGAGGCCCATCCGTTCGACGAGGAGTTCCTCGTCGCCCTGGAGCACGGGATGCCACCCGCGGGTGGGATGGGGCTGGGGATCGATCGTCTGTTGATGGTCCTCACCGACGCGCCGTCGCTCCGCGAGGTCATCCTGTTCCCCACGCTGCGTCCAGAAGCGTGACGCCAACCGCCTCACGGCGGCGCCTGTTGACGCTCGGCACCGCGTTCGCTCTGCTTGCTGGATGCACGGCGGGGGACGGATCACCCACATCTCCGGTAGCCGCGCCGAGCCAGACGCCGGTGCCGGAAGCGGAACCCATCCGGCTGCGGGTGATCGGGACGGAGACTGG
>DAITPV010000365.1:0-2069 GCA_036833435.1 Actinomycetota bacterium
CTGGCCACCGTCCCCGATCGGCTGGTCTCGCTGCTGTCCGGTGGCTAAGCACCCCCGATCGGGACGGGTGCTGGGGCTCGATCTCGGTGAGGTCCGGATCGGGGTGGCGATCTCCGACCCCGATCGCACGGTGGCCGTGCCGGCCGGGACGATCCGGGTCTCGGGGGGCGTTGAGGACCTCAAAGCCGTTGCAGCCCTGGTCAAGGAGACCGGGGCCACCGAGGTGGTTGTGGGCCACCCCCGTCAGCTGTCGGGTGAACGCGGACCGGCGGCCCGGCGGGCCGAGGAGTTCGCCGGCGGCCTCCGGCTCATGTTGCGCGTCCCCGTCCACCTCCACGACGAGCGGCTGTCCACGGTGGAGGCGGAACGGGGTCTCCGGGAGTCCGGGGTCCCCGGCCGGCGGCGCCGGGAGGTCGTCGACCAGGCAGCGGCCACCGTCATCCTTCAGTCCTGGCTATCCGCAGAAAAGCCTACCTAGGCCCCCTCGCTCGGAGCTTGCTGAGCCGCTTGCTATCCTGTCGCTCTCATGGGCGATCAGGGGCGCCATCGAGCCCCGGGGAAGGCCGCCCGAGGACTGCTGGGGCTGTTCCTCGTCCTCGTGCTGCTCGGCGCGGCTGCCGGCGGGCTGTACCTGTACACCACCGGCAGCTCCGGACCCTCCACGCCGATCACCGTGGAGATCCCCGAGGGAGCCAATGCCGAGGAAGTGGGATCGCTCCTCGAGCAGCAGGGGGTGATCAGGTCGGCGCTGGCGTTCCGGTTGGTCACCTCGACACGCGGCCTGGGAAGCGCGCTCCAGGCCGGCGCGTACGAGCTCCGCACCAACATGACCGTCAACGAGGTTCTCGACATCCTCGAACGAGGACCGGTGACCCAGACCGTGTCCCTGACGATCCCCGAGGGCCTGGAGGTCGAGGAGGTGGCGGAGCTCACCGCCGAGACGCTGCCGGTCGATCCCGGGGTGTTCCAGGAAGCGGCCACCAGCGGCGAGTTCGTCCTCCCGCCCTACCTGCCCGAGGACGCGGGAACCGTCGAAGGGTTCCTGTTCCCCAAGACCTACGAGTTCCCGCCCCAGTCCGCGGAGAACGAGGTGATCGCCCGGCTGCTGGACCAGTTCGAGGTGGAGGCGGACGGGCTGCCGTGGAACCGAGCCGACCAGCTCGAGCTCACCCCCTACGAGGTGGTCATCGTGGCCTCGCTCATCGAGCGAGAGGCTCGTGTCCCCAAGGATCGGGCGTTGATCTCCGCGGTCATCCACAACCGCCTCCGGGAGGGGATGGCCCTGCAGATCGATGCCACCGTCCAGTACGCCCTCCCCGAGGACAATCGAGAGCTCACCTTCGATGACTACGAATTCGAGAGCCCCTACAACACCTATCTCCACACCGGCCTGCCGCCCACGCCCATCGCCAGTCCGGGGCGCGACTCCCTCGCGGCCGCCCTGGACCCCGCCGACGAGAGCTACCTGTACTTCGTGGTGGTGGACCCGGAGACCGGTGAGCACGCCTTCGCCGAGACATATAAGGAGTTCCTGAGCCTGAAGGACCAGGCCGGGCTGTAGCCCTCTCCGGGCACCACCGGGCCCTTTCTCGCGCTCCTTCTGGCCCCCCCGGTGGGCCTGGCTGCTCAAGCAAGTTCCCGCAGCCGCCGAAGACAAACCGTGAGTGGACGACATGGATTTCGGCAGCCTCGCGGCGAGGATGGCGGGGGGCCTGGATGGTGTTCGGGCCTGCCTGATCGTCTCGCGTGACGGCCTGAGCCTGGGGGCCCACCCCGCCGCTGAGGAGCGCCGAGCCAGGGAGGCGTGGGACGCCGTGCAGAGCGTGGGAGACGTGCACCGAGGGTTCGCCGAGGTGGGCCAGGAGCTGTGGGCCGTGGCTCGCCGAGGACCCTATGCCGCCCTCATGGTGGCCTCGCCGGAGGTCCGTCCCGGACTGCTCCTGGACCGAATGGATACCCATCTGCTGGCCGCCGAGCGTCTTCGGGCCCGGAGCGCCGAAGAGGGTCAGGAGGCCCAGGCCACCCGGTCCGAGCCCGCGCGCCGGCCCCGGACCCCGCTGCATCCCGAG
>DAITPV010000366.1:0-2068 GCA_036833435.1 Actinomycetota bacterium
AGTACAGTCGCGGGACTCCCGACCGCCCACCGGTCTGTTGTACCGAGGGAATCACCAGTCCGATCTGGTCCCAATACCGAAGCTGACGGGGCGTGCACCCCGTCAGTCGAGACGCTTGATGTGACGTGAACCCTTCCACCACGGCCCTCCGAACTCCCCAACCTACCCCTCGATATGCGAGGCCCTGGCCACGCGGGCAGGCGCGAGGCGGCCCCGGGGGAAGGACGTTGTGTCGTTCTAGAACAAAGCGCGCCCCGGGAGCAACAGCGCAGGTAGACGAGACGTGAACGCGCGGGAACGAGAGCGTGCGGCTACGTGCCTTGCCGCGGTCCGCCGCGGAATCGCTCGGTCAGCCGAGCGAGGAACGCGGGGAGTGAGAAACGTCCACTGCTTCCAACGGCGCGGATCTGGTCCCCACCCATGCGCCGAAGCTGGTGATAGACGAGGAGCGCCGACGCCAACATGACCCCGAAACCGGCGATGGCCACCCACACCGAGATGGTGAACAGCATGAGCATCACGAACCCGGCGACGAACATGAGCGCGCCCCATCGGATCCGCCGGGCGACGTGGGACGACAGGGACGACTTGGAAACCTGGTCCGCGAAGCGAGGGTCCTCCTCCTGGAGGCGTCGCTCGATCTCTTCGAGAACTTTCTGCTCGTGGTCTGAGAGCGGCACCGACGGCCTCCAAGCCGTACTAGACGGACCCCATTATACGAACGAGGGCGAAACAGGTCACTCGGATTCGGTATCCAGGAGGACGGCCGGGAAAGCCGCGCGGGAACCGAAGCGCTGCTCGATCCGATCCAGGGCCCGCTCGGCGTCCTCCCAATGCCCCACACGAACCAGCGCCAGCTGCGCGGCTCCGGAGGGGACCAGCCCGGTCCCGGCCACCCCGAGGAGCCTGATCCTGGGGCGCTTGCCCGGTATCGACCGATACAGCTCGCCGACGGTGTGGTACAGGTCCGAGCCCGAGTCGGTGGCGTCGGGCAGGGTCCGGGACCGGGTCAGCGTGGCGAAGCTGGCCAGCCGGACCTTCACCGTCACGGTCCGGGCCCGGAACCCTTCCTTCCGAAGCCGGGAGGCCACCCGGAACGCCAGCCGCAGGAGCTCCCGCATGACGTCGTCCTCCGCGTCGAGGTCCCGGTCGAAGGTCTCCTCGTGGCTCACCGACTTGGGGGGCTCGTACGGGGTCACCGGGCGATCGTCATGACCGGCGGCCAGATCCAACAGGTGCCGGGCCTGGCCCTCGCCCAGGACGCGCTCCAGGACTCGGAACGGGGTCCCGGCCAGCTCCCCCACCGCGCGCACCCCGAGCCGGTCCAGGATCTCGTGGGTTCGCTCCCCCACCCCCCACAACGTCTCGACGGGAAGAGGATGCAGGAACGCCAGGACCTCTCCGGCGGGAACCACCAGGAGCCCGTCGGGCTTGGCCCGGGCCGAGGCCATCTTGGCCAGGAACTTGTTGGGAGCCACGCCCACCGAGCATCGGAGGTCCAGCTCCTCCCTGACCCGGGTGCGGACCAGGTCGGCGATCCGAGGCGGAGGGCCGAACAACGTGGTGGCTCCCGAGGTATCCAGGAAGGCCTCGTCCAGTGACAGCGGCTCCACCAGCGGCGTGAACGACAGGAGGATCTCCCGGAGCCTGGTGGCGTAGGCCCGGTAGGAGGTGAAGTCGGGCTGGACGAACACCGCTTCGGGGCACAGGCGCCGGGCCCGGGCGGCGGGCATCGCTGAGGCCACCCCGAATCGCCGGGCCTCGTACGAGGCGGACATCACCACGCCCCGGGGGCCGGCCCCTCCGACCAGCACCGGTCGCCCCGACAGGGAGGGGTCCTTCAGGACCTCGACCGAGGCATAGAAGGCGTCCATGTCGACGTGGAGGAACGGCTCGGCCGGAGGCTGCCGGGCGCTCATTCGGCGCGGTCCGACGCCGGTTCGGCTTCCGGCATCGCCCCCCGCCCGCGAGCTCCCGGAATGCTCACCAGCCCCAGCACGATGAACAGCACCGCCGAGACCACCAGCCAGGGCTGCACCGCGATCAGGCCGCCGGTCGCCGCCACCAC
>DAITPV010000367.1:0-2053 GCA_036833435.1 Actinomycetota bacterium
CGGTGCGGACCCCCTGATCAGAGGGGGGTTCGGGGGGGTAGCTCGCCAGGAGCGGTCCTTCCCTGTGCATCACCCGGCGAGCGGACCCCCCGATCTACAGGGGCACGTGCGACAGGACCATGATGCGGGGCTCGGTCATCTCCTCCATGGCGTACCGCAGCCCCTCGCGTCCGTAGCCGGACTCCTTGGCTCCCCCGTACGGCATCTGGTCCGCCCGGAACGCCGAGACGTCGTTCACGATCAATCCGCCGACTTGGATCTCTCGGTGGGCCAGCATGGCTCGCTCGATGTCCCGGGTGAACAGCCCGGCCTGGAGGCCGTACTCGGTGGCGTTGACCTCCTCGAGAGCCTCCTCGAAGGTCTGGTACCGGCTCACGGTGGTCACCGGGCCGAAGATCTCCTCCCGGCACACCTTCATGTCGCGGCGGACGTTGCCCAGCACGGTCGGCGCGTAGAAGGGGTCGTCACGCTTGCCGCCGGTGAGCACCTCGGCGCCCTGCCCCACGGCTTCGTCCACGAACGAAGCCACCTTGTCGAGGGCCCCGGAATCGATCAGCGGTCCCACGTCGGTCGAGGGATCCATGGGGTCGCCGACCTTCAGCCCCTCCACCTGCTTGATGAACCGGGCGACGAAGTCCTCGTACACCTCGGACTGGATCAGCACCCGTTGCACCGCGATGCAAGACTGGCCGGCCTGGTAGTAGCCGCCGAACGCCACTCGCTCTGCAGCGTGGTCGAGGTCGGCGTCGGAGTGCACGATCACCCCGGCGTTCCCCCCCAGCTCCAGGGTGGCGTGCTTCTTGGGGTCCAGACCCTTGAGCTTCCATCCCACCGGGCTCGACCCGGTGAACGAGATCTTCTTGATCCGGGGATCCCGGACCAGCGGCTCGGCCTGCTCGCTGGAGAGCGGGAGGACCGAGAACATCCCCGGCGGAAGATCGGTCTCGGAGAACAGCTCGCCCAGGAACAGCGCTCCCAGCGGCGTGGCGGAGGCCGGCTTCACGATGATCGGGGCGCCAACCGCCAGGGCGGGGGCCACCTTGTGGGCCACCAGGTTCACCGGGAAGTTGAACGGCGAGATGCCCAGCACCGGGCCGTACGGGAACCGGCGAATCATGCCCAACCTGCTGCCCAGAGCCGCGTCGGTGTCCAGACGCAGCAGCTCGCCGTCCATGGCCCGCAGCGTCTCCGATGCCCACCGGAACGTGGACGAGGCCCGGTTGGCCTCCACGGTGGCCCACTTCAGCGGCTTTCCGCCTTCCCTGGCGATGGTCTCGGCCACCTCCGGCGCTCGTTCCTCCAGCCGGCGAGAGATGTGCCTGAGGGCCTCGGCCCGGGCGTGGACGGGAAGGTTCCGGGACTCCTCCTCGAAGGTCTTCGCGGCCGCGGCCACGGCCTCCTCGGCATCCCGATCGGAGGGCTTCCCCACGCGAGCTACCACGGTCCCGTCGTACGGGCTGGTCACCTCGAATGAGTCATTGCCCTCTCGCCAGTCCCCCGCGACCAGGTACGGCTTGACGTCGCCCATCAGTCGATCGCCGCCATCACGTGCTTCAGCTCCGTGTAGTGCTCCAGCGAGTAGATGCTCATGTCCTTCCCGTACCCGCTCTGCTTGAAGCCGCCGTGCGGCATCTCGGGGGTGAGCGGGATGTGGGTGTTGATCCACACCGTGCCGAACTGGAGCTTCCGGGACGCGTTCAGGGCCCGGCCGATGTCCCGGGTCCACACCGACGCGGATAGTCCGTAGTCCACGTCGTTGGCCCAGGCGATGGCCTGGTCGTCGTCCTCGAACCGCTGCACGGTGACCACCGGGCCGAACACCTCCCGCTGGACGATCTCCGCGGACTGGTCCAGGTCCGTGATCACGCTGGGCCGGTAGAAGAACCCCGGCCCGTCGATCCGCTCCCCGCCGGTAAGGACCTTGGCCCCGCCTTCGCGGGCCCGGTCGACGAACCCGGTGACCCGCTCGAGCTGTTCCTCCGACACCACCGGACCCATCTCGGTGTCCTCCGCGGTGGGATCGCCGACCTTCAGCGACTCGACCGCGGGGACC
>DAITPV010000368.1:0-2041 GCA_036833435.1 Actinomycetota bacterium
GCATGGCCCTCCACCCGGGCCATGGCCTCTGCCTCGGCGTCCCCCGTGGAGGCCGAGGACAGGTAGCCGGTCATGTCCGCTGGGTCCACGGGGTCCTCGCGCCGCCGCGCCAGCCGCCGCCGCTCGTCCATCAGGCGCCGGTGGGCGATGGAGAACACCCAGGACCGAAAGGCCCGCTCGTCGCCGCGGAACCTGGGGAGCCCGCGGACCACGCCAACGAAGACGTCGGACGCCAGGTCTTCGGGCTCCCTGGCGCCCTGACCCCGGAGATACCCCAGGACCGGGGAGGCCAGGTCCTGGTACAGACGCTCGAGAGCCCAGTGCGCGCCGTGTTGCCCGGCCTCGAGGGCCGCGGGGAACATGTCGCCGAGGGTCACCGGGGTTGCCCCACCAGGCTCGAGGGACACAGGTGGTTCACCACGCACTCCTCACAGCGCGGGATGGGCGCCTTGCACACCGCACGACCGTGCTCGATCAACACGTAGGAGATGGTCAGCCACTCCTCGCGGGGGACGACCTGCATCAGGTCTCGCTCGATCTTAGACGGATCTTTCTTGTCGGAGAACCCCAGGCGGTTGGCCAGCCGCTTCACGTGCGTGTCGACGGGGATGCCGATGTCGGGATCCTGCTCGGCCTTCACCGGGTACACGTTGGCCAGGACGATGTTGGCGGTCTTCCGAGCGACGCCGGGCAGACGGATGAGGCCGGCTATGGTGTCCGGGACCTGTCCACCGAACTCCTCGATGATCATCTGGCACGCTCCCCGCACCGCCCTGGTCTTCTGGTTGAAGAACCCCGTGGGCTTCAGGTCACGGGCCAGCTCCTCCTCCGGCACCTTGAGGTAGTCCTCCGGGGTCCGGTACTTCTCGAACAGCGTCTCGGTGACCTCGTTCACCTTCTTGTCCGTGGACTGAGCCGACAGGATCACCGACACCAGGCACTCCAGCGGAGTGGTGAACCGCAGGGCGATCCGGGCATCGGGGTACTCCTCCTTCAGGAGCCTGATCACCTCGGGGACCCGTTCCTCGAGCGGGCTGTCCCGGGTAACCGTGAGGGCCACTACTTACCCCGGAACTCCGGACGCCGACCCTCCCGAAACGCCCGGACCCCTTCCTTCAGATCGTCGCTGCCGAACGCGTCCGCGGCCATCATGTCGAAGTCCGTGACCCGGTGGCCCTCGGTCTGCCGATCGACGGAGGCCTTGTCGAGGACGACCCGGATGCCTCGCTTCGATCCTCGGACCGAAAGGGGCGCGGCCTCGGCGATCTCTTGCGCGAGCTCATCCACCCGTTCGGCGAGTCGCTCCGGAGGGACGGCCTCATTCACCAACCCCCATGTGGCGGCCTCCTGCCCGGAGATCTGCCGGCCGGTGAACAGCAGCTCCCCGGCTCGCTTGGGGCCGATGGCATGCACCAGCCGCTGGACGTTCTCGAAGTTGATGAGGATGCCGAGACGCGAGGATGGGATCCCCAGACGCGCATCGGCGGCGGCCACCGCCAGGTCGCAGGCCACGGCGAGCTGGCACCCCGCCCCGAGCGCCGCCCCCTGGATCACCGCCACTACGGGGACCGGATGGTCGGCGATCGCTCGCAAGACCTCCTCGAAGGCCTCCTCGAACCGGGTTCCGCCGGGCCCGGCCGCCGCGTCGTCGAACTCGCCGAGGTCGGCTCCGGCGCAGAAGTGCGGGCCCTCGCCGGTCAGCAGGACGACCCGGGCGTCGGGAGCGACCGCGGCATCGCCGAGGGCAGTGCCGAGCTCGGAGAGCATCGACTCGGAGACGGCGTTGCGGGCCTCGGGTCGGTCGAGGGTCAATCGCCAGATCGGACCGGGCTGTGAACGGACCAGCGTCACCCGGTCAATCTAGCGCCTGGGCGGCGAGCGCTGGTGCTAGCCTCGGCGGCCCTTCTTGCTGGGGCCGGCGAACCATGCGCCCGAGACCACGTCCTGCCCGGGGACCGTTCGCGTGCCGTTGCCGTGAGCCGGCGCGTCTTCCGTCACGGACGCAGGCTCGGGTGCCTCCGGCTCGGGCACCGGCGCCAGC
>DAITPV010000369.1:0-2020 GCA_036833435.1 Actinomycetota bacterium
AGCGGCGGGATGAACTCGCCGCGGCCTTCACCGAGCTGGTTGTAGTACGAGTTGATCTCCCTGGCTCGCTTGGCCGCCAGGATCACCAGCGTGTACTTGGAGTCGACACGCTCCAGCAAGGTATCGATGTTGGGTTCGATCACGTGGAATCCCCTTCCTGACCTGCGTTGATGATACCAAGAACTTCGGCCACTGCGGCGTCGACGTCTTCGTTGACCACCTCGTGGTCGAACCATCCCGCCTCGGCGATCTCACGGCGGGCCTCGGACAGACGGCGCTCCAGGGCTGGCCCCTCCTCGGTCCCCCGGGCCCGGAGCCGCCGGGCCAGCTCCTCTTCGGACGGGGGCCGCAGGAACACCAGGACCGCGTCGGGGACCTGTTCCCGCACCGACCGGGCCCCCTGGACGTCCACCTCCAGGAGCACGTCCCTGCCGCCGGCCCGAGCCGCTTCCACCTCCGCGACGGGCGTTCCGGAGCGATGCCCCCCGTACAGCTGGGCCCACTCCAGGAAGCCACCCGACCGGATCATCGCGTCGAACTCCTCATCCGAGACGAACCGGTAATGGACCCCATCCACCTCACCGGGCCGAGGGGCCCGGGTGGTGGAGGACACCGAGAACACCAGGTCGGGCCGGGCCTCGAGGAGTCTCCGGACCACGGTCCCCTTCCCCACCCCGGATGGGCCGGAGATGACGAAGAGCCGCCCCCGTTGCGGATCGTCCGGCGAGCGGACCCCCAGTCGGCTACTTCTCCGAGAACTCGCGGAGGAGGGCTTCCTTCTGTTTCGCACCCAGCCCGCGGACCCGGCGACTGACCGAGATGTCGAGGCGCTCCATCAGCTTCCGGGCCCGAACCTTCCCGACTCCCGGCAACGACTCGAGCACTGCGGAGACCTTCATCTTTCCCACGATCACATCGCCGCGCATCTGCAGAACGTCCTGGAGCGCCGTCTTTCCGGTCTTCAGCTTCTCCTTGAGCTCCGCGCGTTTCTTTCGTGCCTCCGCGGCCTTGGCCAGCGCTTCGCGTCGTTGCTCATCGGTGAGGGTGGGAAGCGGCATGCGTTCCTCCTGGATGAGATCGGGGTCCGCGGGATTCTACCGCAGCGTGTTTCCGCCAAGCAAAGCGCCGCAACCAGAATCGAACCGTGCGTCCTGCGGTTTCTCAGACGGTGTGCCGCGAGCCGGGAGACTCGACGGGCAGCCCGCGGCGGCACAGTGGACACGCATGTGGGTCGAACGACGGAGCTTCGACGCGACTCAACGCCCGCAATGGGAATGGCAGGTCGTCGGACGATCGATCGACGAGGGCCGCCACGCCCAGCGGATGGGCACCGGAGCGGGCCACCAGGGCGTGCACCTCCGCCGCGGATCCCCCCGTGGTGACGACGTCCTCCACAACCAGGGCTCGCTCTCCTTCGATCAGCCGGAACCCTCGGCGGAGGGTCATGCGGTCCTCCGCTCGCTCCGCGTAGACGAACCGAGCTCCGGCGGCCTGGGCCACGGCGAACCCGAGGGGGATGGCCCCCACGGCGGGGCTGACCACCACATCCACTCCCGGGTACCACGAGGCGATCTCCGCCCCCAGACGTGCGGTGACCTGGGGGTCCTCGAACACCCTGGCCTTCTCGATGTACGTCTCCGAGTGCCGCCCCGAGGACAGGAGGAAATGCCCCCTCCGGAGGGCTCCCTGGGCTCGGAGGACCTCCAGGACGGCCTCCTGGTTCAGCGTCTCGGCGCTCACCCCAGCCCCTTCAGGATGGACTCGGCGGCGGCACCGGGGTCAGGTGCCTCGGTGATTGGGCGCCCGATCACCAGGTAGTCCGCCCCGGCCTCGAGCGCCTCCGCCGGGGTGAGGACCCGGGCGTGGTCGTTGGCGCCGTGCCCCGCGGGCCGGATCCCCGGAACGACCAGGACGGTCTCGCGGTCCAGCGCCTCGCGAACCACCTTGACGTCGTCGCCGGAGACAACCGCGCCGCGGGCCCCCGCGCTCACGGCCTCGAAGGCCAGCGACGCCGGCGACG
>DAITPV010000370.1:0-2013 GCA_036833435.1 Actinomycetota bacterium
GACCGGGTGGAGGAGCGCCTCAGGCGCAAGGGGCCCGAGGTCACCACCCAGGAGGTGGGGATCGAGGTCCTGGCCCAGCTCCGGCGGCTCGACGACGTGGCCTACATGCGGTTCGCCTCCGTCTACAAGGACTTCCAGGAGATCACCGACTTCGAGCGAGAGCTCGGACTGATGCTCCAGAAGCGCGAGCCCAAGCGATCCCGCACCCGCCGATAGCTGGACCCGGGACCTGTCGCACTTTCGCAGGCCGTCCCGGGCGAACCACAATATGTTGTGGTTCGAGTCGGCTCCGTGCTCAACATCTCGTTGGCGAACCCGTATACTGGTCTTGACACGAGAACCGCACGAGAGCAGAATCACACGGTTGTAAGTCCACTCTTCCCCCAAGGATCAGGAGGCGAGTCGTGGCCACCAGGGAACGTGATGTCAGCACCGACACGGGTCTTCGGTTCAAGCGGTACTTCACCGCAGATGGGACCCACCCCTTCGACGAGATCGACTGGGAGACCCGGGATGCGGTGATCCCGAACTTCAAGACCGGCGGCAACGCCTTCGAGCAGCGCGGTGTCGAGTTCCCCAAGACCTGGTCTCAGAACTCCACCAACATCGTGGCCCAGAAGTACTTCCGCGGACAGCTGGGAACCCCGCAACGGGAGTCCTCGGTCCGACAGCTCGTCTCCCGGGTGGTGGACACCATCAAGGGCTGGGGCATCAAGGACGGCTACTTCGCCACCACCGAAGATGCAGACGTGTTCGCCGAGGAGCTCACCCACATCCTGGCCACCCAGCGAGCGGCGTTCAACTCCCCGGTGTGGTTCAACGTGGGCGTCGAGGGGACCCCGCAGCAGTGTTCCGCGTGCTTCATCCTGTCGGTGGACGACGAGATGACCTCCATCCTCAACTGGTACGTGGAGGAGGGGATCATCTTCAAGGGTGGCTCGGGGTCGGGCATCAACCTCTCGCGGATCCGGTCTTCTCAGGAATCGCTTGCCGGCGGTGGCACGGCCAGCGGGCCGGTGTCGTTCATGCGCGGCGCGGATGCGTCGGCCGGAACCATCAAGTCCGGAGGGAAGACTCGCCGGGCCGCCAAGATGGTCATCCTGAACGTCGACCATCCGGACGTCGAAGACTTCATCTGGTGCAAGGCCGTCGAGGAGCGGAAGGCCAGGGTGCTGGAGGAAGCGGGGTTCGACATGGACCTCGACGGCAAGGACTCCCACTCCACCCAGTACCAGAACGCCAACAACTCGGTGCGGGTCACCGATGAATTCATGCAGGCCTACCTGGACGACCGGGACTGGAAGCTGAAGGCCGTCACCAGCGATGAAAGCCTGAAGACCGTCCGGGCCAGGGACCTGATGCGCCAGGTGGCTCAGGCTGCGTGGGAGTGCGCCGACCCCGGGATGCAGTACGACAGCACGATCAACGACTGGCACACCTGCCCGGCCTCGGGGCGCATCAACGCCAGCAACCCGTGCAGCGAGTACATGCACCTGGACAACAGCGCCTGCAACCTGGCATCGCTGAACCTGCTGAAGTTCCTGGACCAGGACGGGAACTTCGACATCCCCGCGTTCCGGCACGCCGTGGAAGTAGTGTTCACCGCCCAGGAGATCCTGGTCGGGAACTCGGACTACCCCACGGACAAGATCGGCCAGAACGCCAAGGCATTTCGCCAGCTGGGGCTGGGGTACGCGAACCTCGGCGCCCTGCTGATGGCCCGGGGCCTGCCGTACGACTCGGACGGAGGGCGAGCCTGGGCGGGAGCCATCACCGCGCTCATGACCGGCCACGCCTACGCGGTCTCGGCCAAGGTCGCTGCCCACACCGGTCCCTTCGCCGGGTACGCCCCCAACCGCGACGCCATGCTCCGGGTCATCCGCAAGCACCGGGCGGCCGCCGACGACATCGACGCCGAGCTGGTGCCGGAGTCGATCCTCTCAGCGGCCAAGCAGTCGTGGGACGAGGCCATCCACCGCGGCGAGGAGCACGGCTTCCGGAACGCTCAGGCCA
>DAITPV010000371.1:0-1996 GCA_036833435.1 Actinomycetota bacterium
CAAGCTGTACAAGACCACGCAGCTCCAGGAGTCGTTCGGGGTCATCAACCTGTCGTTGGTCGGTGGCGTTCCCCGCACCCTGGGCCTGACCGAGACCATCGGGCATTACATCGACCACCAGGTCGAGGTGGTCACCCGCCGCACCAGGTACGAGCTCCGGCAGGCCGAGGAGCGCGACCACATCGTCGAGGGGCTGCTCATCGCCCTGTCGAACCTGGATGCGGTCATCAAGATCATCCGCGGCTCGGCGGACGCCGACGAGGCCCGGAAGAAGCTGATGACTCGGTTCAAGCTTTCGGAGATCCAGGCCAACCACATCCTGGACATGCCCCTCCGGCGGCTGACCCGCCTGGAGCGGACGAAGCTGGAGGAGGAGCACAAAGAGCTCCAGGCCACCATCAAGCGGCTCAAGGCTCTTCTGAAGGACCCCAAGAAGATCCTGGCCCTGATCAAGACCGAGCTCACCGAGATCAAGGAGAAGTTCGCCGACGAGCGGAGGACCGAGATCCGTCCGGATGAGGGCGAGATCGATCTGGAGGACCTGGTCACCGTGCAGGACGTGGTGATCACCGTCTCCCGGGCCGGATACGTGAAGCGCCTGCCGATGGAGACGTACCGACGGCAGGGCCGCGGAGGACGGGGGGTTCGCGGGGCCAACCTGAAGGAAGAGGACGTCATCGCCCACGCCCTCACCACCACCACGCGGCACTGGCTCCTGTTCTTCACCTCGAGCGGCAAGGTGTACCGGGTCAAGGCCCACGCGGTCCCCGAAGGATCCCGGACGGCTCGGGGGACGTTCGCCGCCAACCTCCCTGGCGTGGCGCTGTCCGGCGACGAGAAGATCGCCGCGGTCATCGCCATCAAGGGCTACGACGACGCCAAGAACGTGGTGTTCGCGACGAAGAACGGGCTGGTGAAGAAGACCCCACTGGCCGAGTACGACTCGCCTCGGACGGGCCTCGCCGCCATCAACCTTCGGAAGAAGGACGAGCTGATCGGGGTACGGCTGACCAACGGGCGTGACGACATCATCATGGTCTCTTGCAGCGGCCAGGCCGTCCGATTCCGGGAAAGCACCGCGCGGGCCATGGGTCGTCAGACCGCGGGGGTGATCGGGATGCGGCTCCGGCCGAAGGACGAGGTTCTCACCATGGCCCTCGCCGGCGAGGGGGAGGACCTCGTGACCATCACCGAGCTCGGGTACGGGAAGCGAACGCCGGTGAAGGAGTACCCGCGCAAGGGGCGTGGCGGCCTCGGCGTGCTCACCCACAAGCTCACGGAGAAGACCGGCCGGCTGGCCGGGGCCTTCGTGGGAACCAAGGACCAGGATGTGTTCGTCATCTCCACCACGGGGATCGTGATCCGGGTCTCATCGGAGCAGATCCGTCGCACCGGGCGGCCCAGCCAGGGCGTCCGGGTGATGAGGCTGGCCGGGCGAACCAAGGTCGCCGCGGTCGCTCCGGTGATCGCTCAGGTCGAGGCCGAGACCTAGCCGATGGACCCCGCGGGCTGGCTGATCGCCGCCTCCGCGGCGGTCGCCGTGGCCACTGCGTTCTTCCTGAGAACCCGAGCTCCCGCGTGGCTGGTGCTGGAGCTCCTGTCGCTGGCGGGCGTGGGGATCGGCGCCGGCGGGATGCTCTACCAGCCCGATCCGAGTCTCGGAGAGTTCGCCGCTGCGGTCGTGGCCCTGGCCATCCTGTTGCCCGCCCACGTTCGGGTGGCCCTGGGGCCGTTCGGTCCGAGTGCTCGAGGCAGGCCGTGGGCCGCTTCTGCCCCGGCATCCTCCGGTCAGTGACCGGGACGTTCGAGGTCCTCGAACACACCGCCGACATCGGGCTCCGACTGCAGGGAGCGACCCTCGAGGAGATCTTCGAGGCCGCCGCCGAAGGTCTGGCCACGCTCCAGGACGCCTGGTTCCCGGGCAGAGGTGACGACGAGCGCGTGTCGGTCCGGGGTTCGGACCGGCCCGCCTTGCTGGTGGCCTGGCTCGACGTGC
>DAITPV010000372.1:0-1994 GCA_036833435.1 Actinomycetota bacterium
AACGCCGGGCCACGGCGCCGGCCTTGGAGTCGTCGACGATCCCGCAGTACAGGGCGTGCCCGGGGTTCGACACGATCGTGCGGACCTGCTGCTTGTCCCCGTCCAACGCGCCGGCGAAGAACTGCTCCTCTTCCATCCAGAACTGCTCGTTGAACCTCCGCCGCAGGATCGTGGCCTCGTCGCGAAGACGGACCGCGCGCTCGTAGTCACCCAGTGCGGCGTACACGTCGGCCATCCGAACCTTGGCCATGTACACGTACGCCTGGACCTCGGCCAGGGCGATCGGCGGCTCGGCCAGCGTGCCGTCCACGTGGATCACCGAGTCGTGGGCGTCCTTCCATCCGTGGTTCCGCAGGCCTCGGGGGGACCGTGACTTGTACTCAACGAACCCGTCGCCATCCTGGTCCCCGTACTGGTCGATCCACGTGAGCGCGGCCTCGACGGCGGGGAGCATCTCCTTGACGAACCCCAGGTCGTTGGTCCACCGGAAGTGCTGAGCCAAGAGGATCAGGAACCACGGCGTGGCATCGACCGATCCGTAGTACGGAGTGTGGGGCAGGAACCCGGAGGTGGTCAGCTCACCGCGGCGGATCTCGTGGAGGATCTTGCCGGGCTCCTCGTCGCGCCAGTCATCCATCTCGGTGCCCTGGTACGCGGCCAGGACCCGGAGGCTCTCCCGGGCCGGCCGGGGCGAGAGCATGAGCATCTGGTGGGAGGTGATCAGGGTGTCCCGACCGAACACCGCCACGTACCAGGGGATCCCCGCGGCGATCACCCCTCCTCCGTCGATCTTCGTGTACAGGGCCCGAAGGTCCCGCAGGCCCCGGGCCAGGAGCTGGTCGAACAGCTCGTTGTCGGTGCGGATCTGCGTGGACTCCCGCTCCCATTCCTCGTAGGAGTGCCGGAGGCCCTGGACCACCTTGTCGAAGGCCGCCGGGGCCGGGACGTCGTCATCCGCCAGCGTCTCGATGTTCAGCATCAGGTTGACGGTCTCGTGGGCCGAGAGGTGCAGCGGGAACGTGGCGGTGGCCACGTCACCACGAACCTCGACCCGCGCGGCGGGGACGGCGAACTCGATCCTGGTCACCCGGCGCACGTCGTCTTCGCCGACGTAGGCGAACTCGATGGTGCGCTCGTCGGTCTTCGGCGGCGCGTACGTTCCCCGGGTCTCCCGGGCCAGGCCGCGGACCTCGAAGAGGTCGGCGAAGTCGGCCCCGAACGACATCTCCAGGTCGATCTCCACGGGGAACGGGTTGTAGTTGTGCACCCGGGTGCGTTCATAGACCCGGTCGCCGATCACCCGGACCCGCCGGATCGACAGGCTGTGCTGCGGCGCCACGAGCCGGTCGACGTCGTACAGGTCGGGATTGGTCAGGTCGACGTGCGCCAGGTAGGCGCGCTCCGCGGAGGACGACAGGAGGATCGGCTGGCGACCGGACACCAGGATCCCGAATCGCGACAGATAGCGGGTGTCCCGATGGTAAAGACCGAGGCCCAGCTCCCGGCGGTCGTCGAGGTTCCCCTGGACGTCCGAGTACACGAAGGTCTCCCCTTCCTTGATCGCCAGGACCTTGCCGGGGAGCGCGGCAACGACGGGAACGCGAGGAACGGGAGTGGAAGGGGGGCCGGGGTCTGGGGCCGCCCGAGTGGGGCGCATCGATCTCAGTCTAGGGGCGCGCACCATCCACCTCAACGGTTTCGGCGATGCTCGCTCCACCGGCCACCGGGGCTCGGATGACCTGCCAACCCGGGCCCAGGTCCGGGACCGCCGCGCCCTGGCCCTCGAACGCCAGCAGCGAGGGACCGGCCCCCGCAACGCACACCGGTACGCCGGCCGCTCGAAGATCCTCGAACAACGCCCGGCTGGCCGGAACCAGCGGGAGCCGCCGGGGCTGGTGCAGGCGGTCCTCGAGGCCCTCGGCCAGCAAGTCTGGGCGGTGGGTGAGCGCCTCGACGGCCAGCGCGGCCCGGCCCAGCGTGAACGCGGCGTCGGC
>DAITPV010000373.1:0-1987 GCA_036833435.1 Actinomycetota bacterium
TGGTGGACCACGAGCAAACTAGCGTGATTGTCCGGGCCGCGGCATTCGGGGCGTGGCCATCGGCCACGGCGCCGACCGCTTCGTAGAGCGTCTCCAGCTCCGTGTTGACCCGGGTCCTGTTGGCTCCCCGGAGGGTGTGCTCGATCCGGTCCCGGATGTAGTCGAGGGTGAAGAAGTCCCCGTTTACCCCGGCGATGTCGCCGGCCGCCGCGTCGATCTGCAGCTGGGCCAGCCACAGGTCGAACCGGGCCATGTCGATCTCCGGGGCCGGCCGGTGACGAAGCTGGAGGTCGAGGCTCCACCGCGCGGTGTCGATGGCCGCCTGCCGGGCCCCCGGGTCCTGGGCGGCGACCGCCCTGAACAGGTTTCCGAGCGACCGAGTCATCAGCGGCTCCACCATCACGGGGACCTCCGAGATCGGGTAAGCCTCCCAGGCGGCCGCCATCCGTTCCACCGCTGCCGACGCCGACGCCCAGTCATCGGAGCCAGCCGCGGCGAAGATCTCCAGGGCGCCCGCGGCCAGGGTCTCCACCTCGGCGGGGACAGGACCGGAGGCAGCGTCGGTGGGCACGGCCATGGCCAGGGCCTCCGTATCCCCACCGCCCGAGGTGTAGAACTCACCGTACCCGGGGGCGAAGGTTTTCGCCTCGAGGTTCCCGTCCATGTGGAGCTCGTCGACGACGATCCCCCCTTCGATGGGACCCAAGGGGCCCTGCAGCTCCTGGCCCACCGACTTCACGGTGACCTCCTCAAAGACGAAACCTGGGATGTTCTCCGGCCGGTAGACGTCGCCGACCTGTGGGTCGGCGGGCATGATCATGGCCGCCGGACCGTCCTTCCCGGCGATCCAGGTGCCGTGGGTGTCGGCGATGGCCCCGTTCCTGAAGTTGAACACGTCCTCGCCGAAGTACCACACCGACCCGTCATCGGCCTGGGCATAGAAGTCGTAAGCCACCTCGTGGATGCGCCCACCCAGGTACGCCGTGTACTGGGAGACCAGGGTCGCCACCTGCTGACCGCCCCACTCGATGATCCTGGGGTCCCGCAGGACGGTGACCTCCGTTCTGAAAGCCTGTCCGTCCACCGTTCCCAACAGCAGGTTCGAGCTGCCCTCCGGAACGGGGAACAGCGGGTTGGTGATGGTGGTGGGGTCCGAGAAGGCCGGCATGGCCAGGTCGACCCGATCGACGGTCGAGGCTACCGACGGTTCCGCCGGTACGGCGGGCTGTGGGATCCGTCCCTGCCCTCCCTCACTGCTTCCCGATGCACCCGTGCACGCCGAGGTCGCCAGCGTCATGGCCACCGCCGCGCCGATCACCGTCCCGCCCGTCCAACGCTTCGTCGCGTTCCGATTCATCGTTTACCTCCTCCGGCGCAGGATGGCGGACCGGCGATGAGAGGAAGATGAAAACGGAAGAGGCCGGCCCCGAAAGGCCGGCCTCTTCGTTCGTCCGACGCCTCGTCAGTCGTCCCCGACCTCGTCCTGATCGTTGGCCCCATCGTCGTCGGTTTCCTCGCCGATGACGTTGAAGTCGGCGTCCAGGTTGACCTCCACCACGGTCCCGTCGTCCCTGCGGATCTCCACGCCGTACGCGGCGCCGTCGTCGCCGACCTCGGTCTCGATCACGGAGCCCCCTCCGGCGTGAGCCAATGCGGCCTCGGTGGCCCGCTCCAAGTTCGAGCCGGTGAGCGGCCGGTCGTCGTCACCCCCGCCGGCCACTGCGATCGCCGTCCCTCCGCCGATCAGGACCACGGCCAGCGCTCCCGCAACCACCCATCGCGTCCGGTTCATTTCGTCCTCCTTCGTCCGGACCAGGATAGGGAGGGCGAGATGAGAGGACCATGAGTCCGAGATGAGATCCCAGGCCGCTACCGGGGAAGGCGGACGACGACCACGGCGCCGCCCTCCGGGCGGTTCGCGGCTTCCACCGTGCCCCCGTGGGCCTCGGCCACGGCCCGGACGATGGCCAGGCCCAGTCCCGACCCG
>DAITPV010000374.1:0-1978 GCA_036833435.1 Actinomycetota bacterium
GCCCCCGTTGAGACAGGCCTTGATCAACAAGTCGGGGATAATCGTAGTGATGGAGCAGATCGAGAAGACCGACGAGCAGTGGCGAGAGGAGCTCTCGCCCGAGGAGTACCGGGTGCTCCGGCAGCAGGGGACCGAGCCCGCCTTCAGCCACGAGTACGCGTTCACCAAGGACGGCGGGGTGTTTCGCTGCGCGGCCTGTGGCGCGGAGCTGTTCAAGTCGACCGACAAGTTCGACTCCGGGACCGGGTGGCCCAGCTTCACCGAGCCGGCTCTGGCCGACGCCGTGGAGCTCCGCGAGGACGTTGCACACGGGATGGTTCGCACCGAGGTGGTGTGCAAGCGGTGCGGCGGCCACCTGGGCCACGTGTTCGACGACGGCCCAGCTCCGACCGGGCTGCGCTACTGCATCAACGGCGTGTGCCTCCGGCTCGAGCCGGAGTAACGGGCCCCTATCCCGGCGCCAGCACCGACCGGTCGAGCTCGGCCGGTGACCGCATCCCCATCAGTCCCAGCGTGACGTCGAGGTCCGCCAGGAACGACCGAACGGCGTGCCGCACCCCCTCCTCGCCGGCCAGGGCCAGGCCCCACACATAAGGCCGTCCCAGCAGGACGGCGTCCGCGCCGAGGGCCAGGGCCTTGATGGCGTCGGCACCCGTGCGGATCCCGCTGTCGAACAGCACGGGGATCTCGCCTGCCACCGCATCGACCACCGGGGGGAGCGCGTCCAGGGCCCCGATGGACCCGTCCACCTGGCGTCCACCGTGGTTCGAGACCACCAACCCGCTGAGTCCGGCCTCGACGGCCATGCGAGCGTCGTCGGGATGCAGGATGCCCTTCACCAGGAGGGGCAGGCTGGTCTGTTCCCTGAGCGCCGGGAGGTCCTCCCACACTCGCCCGGACCGCTCGTTCTGAGGGACCCAGGCCAGGACCGCGCCGGTGAGGTTCTCGTCCGGCGGCTGGTCCAGCCCGGCGGTGAACACCGGGTCGGTGGTGAAGTGGGCGATCCCCTCCCCGTGGAGGAACGGGAGGTAGCCGCGACCCAGGTCCCGGGGACGCCACCCCAGGAGGTCGACGTCCACGGTGAGGACGATGGCCGAGTACCCGGCGGCCTCCGCCCGAGACAGGAAGCTGGCGGTGATCTTCTCGTCGGCGGGCCAGTACAGCTGGAACCATCGGGGGCCGTCGCCGTCGGCCTCGGCCACCTCTTCGATGCTTCGCGACGCCGCGGTGCTCAGGATCACCGGGAGGCCCAGCGACGAAGCGGCCCGGGCCACCGCCACCTCCCCATCGGGGTGGACGATGCCCAGCACTCCCACCGGGGCCAGGAGCACGGGAGCGGGAAGCGCGGCGCCCAGGAGCGTGGTGGACAGGTCCCGGGAGGAGATGTCTCGGAGCATCCGGGGGACCAGCCGCCACCGCCGGAAGGCCTCGAGGTTGGCTCGCATGGTGTCCTCGGAGCCCGCCCCGCCGGCCACGTAGTCGTGGGCCTCCGGGCTCATGGCGTCGTGGGCCAGCTCCTCCAGCCGGGCCATCGACACCGGCAGGGAGGGAGCGGTCCCGGCCATCCCGGCGAGGTAGATCTCGGTCTGGTAGCCGCCGAAGTCCATATCCGGCATCCTTCACGCGTGAGCCCGACCGCGCAAGGATCGGTGGACCACGATCGGCGGGTGGCCGAGGTGGCCCGCCGGATCAGGGAGCTCGGTGGCGGGGGCCCGGTCCACATCGACAAGGGCGGGGAGCATCATGTGGTTCCCCTTCCCACCAGGGACCCCCGGTTCCGCGGACGGCCCATCGATCTCTCTGGCCTCGACCGGATCCTGGAGGTCGACGTCGAGGGACGGCGGTGCGTAGCCGAGCCGGGAGTGACCTTCCGCCGGATCGTGGAGGCCACCCTCCCGCACGGACTGCTCCCGGGAGTGGTTTTCGAGCTGGAGGGGATCACGCTGGGGGGCGCGGTGTCCGGCTGCTCGGTGGAGTC
>DAITPV010000375.1:0-1975 GCA_036833435.1 Actinomycetota bacterium
GGGGTCGCGCCCTTCCGCCCCGGGCGGTGGCACGTCGAACCTACCCGGCGGTAGTATCCGGCCCACATGGATCTCCGCGACACGCCCGAGGAAGCGGCGTTCCGTACCGGCCTCCGGACCTGGCTGAGCGACAACCTCCCTGAAGGCTGGAACACCCCCCATTGGCAGTGGCCCGATGACCGGGTGGCCTTCCTCCGGGAGTGGACCCGAAAGACGTACGACGCGGGGTACTCCGGACTCTCCTGGCCCAAGGAATACGGCGGGCATGGCGCTCCGCTCTCCTTCCAGGCCATCGCCTACGAGGAGCTTGCGCGGGCGGAAGCCCCGGAGCACGTAGGGCTGATCGGGATCGGGATGGCGGGGCCCACCATCATCGCTGCAGGGACGGACGAACAGAAGGCCCGGTACCTCACCCCCATCCTCGCCGGCGAGGAGATCTGGTGCCAAGGGTTCAGCGAGCCGGGAGCGGGGAGCGACCTGGCCTCCCTCCAGACCAAGGCCGTCCCCGACGGAGACGGGTGGCGGATCACCGGACAGAAGGTGTGGTCGTCGTTCGGACACATCGCCGATCGATGCATCCTCCTGGCGCGGACCGACCCGGATGCCCCCAAGCACCAGGGCATCACCTACTTCCTGCTGGACATGCACGGGAAGGGGGTCGAGGCCCGGCCCCTGCGGCAGATCACCGGCGACGCCGAGTTCAACGAGATCTTCCTCGACGCCGCCTACGTCGGCCCGGAGGATGTGGTCGGCGAGATCAACACCGGATGGCAGGTGGCCATCACCACGTTGATGCACGAGCGGGGGTCAAGCGCGTTCTTCTTCATCGGTCAGCTGGACGTGTGGCTCCGGCGGCTGGTACAGCTGGCCGGGACGACGTCCCGGAACGGCGGGATTGCCGCGAACGACCCGCTGGTCCGAGACCGGATCGCCCGCGTATACGGAGAGATCCAGGCGCTTCGCTACACGAACTACCGGGCCCTGTCCGCGCTGACGAAGCGAGGTGTCCCCGGCCCCGAAGGATCCATCGCCAAGCTGCACTTCTCCGAGACGAACCAACGGCTCACACACCTGGCACTGGACATCCTGGGTCCGGACGCGGCGCTGGGGCCGGGAGACGATCACAGCTGGACGTACCAGCAGCTTCGGAGCCGGGGCAACAGCATCGAGGGCGGGACCAGCGAGATACTCCGGAACATCGTGGCCGAGCGAGTGCTGGGCCTCCCCAAGTCGAGGTGAGCGGATGGACCTGACGTACTCCGAGGAGCAGGAGCTGTTCCGCAAGAGCGTGCGGGACTTCGTCGCGGACCGGGTGCCACCCGACCGGCTGGCCGAGATCGCCGATGGCGATCAGGGATGGGACCCGGCGCTGTGGAAGGAGGCCGTGGGCCTGGGGCTGGCCGGCGTCGGCGTTCCCGAAGCGCTCGGCGGCGCAGGAATGGGCTTCGTCGAGGAAACCATCGCCGCCGAGGAGCTAGCGCGCGCGGTGTTCCCCGGACCCTGGCTGGGCACCGCGGTCCTCGCTCAGCCGGCGCTCGCCGAGGCCCCGGATCTCCTGTCCGCCGTGGCCGGCGGGGACCGGGTGGCCACGCTAGCGGGACTGGGACGGTACGTCGTGGACCTTCCGGCGGCCGACCTCCTGGTGGTCGTGAGGGATGGGGTCCTGGTGGCAGTGGACCGGGATGACGTGACGTGGCGCACGCTGCCCACGGTGGACGGCACCCGGCGGCTGGGCGAGGTCACCGGGGAGATCGCCGGGGGCTCCGAGCTCGCGCGCGGAGACCGAGCCTCCGCCATCGTCGAGGCCACCACGAACCGGCTCCGGGCCGCACTGGCGGCTGAGGCGGTGGGAGTCTCCTCCGAAGTCCTGGACCGGGCCGTGGCGTACACCGGAGAGCGGCAGCAGTTCGGCACCCCCATCGGGAAGTACCAGGCGGTCAGCCATCAGCTGGCCGACACGTTCATGGACGTGGAG
>DAITPV010000376.1:0-1964 GCA_036833435.1 Actinomycetota bacterium
GGGCCTGGGCGGCGCGGACGACCGCTCGGAGGAGACCGCTGGGACCTTCGGCATTCAGGGCCCCGACGTGGTCACCGCCGACGGGCTGGCCGACCTCCTGGCCGGCCGTCGCCGGCGGAAGGTCCACCTGTCCCCGGGGTCGGCCGCCCGGATGGCTCGGGTCCGGGGGAGGGGCCTCTCAGCGACCGCCCTGGAGATCATGGCCTGGGATTCGCTGTCGGATGCCCCGGATGCCCTGAGTGAGTTCGATTTGCAAGGAACGTCCCTTATGGATGGCCTGATAACTACCCAATCGGACGCTTGACCGAGGGCATAAGGCCCACTTACACTCCGCGCGACGATTCGAGCGCCCCAAGGTACGGGCCCCGTTATCGCGGGGGGAGGAGGACGGAAATGAGGAGAGTTGCCCTAGGGCTTGCGGTTGCGCTCGCCCTGGTTCCCATCGCCGCGGGAGGTCCCGCATCCGGCGCGTCCGGAGGAGGAGCAGGCGGACCGATCGTCCTGATGGGGATCGACGCTGAGGACGGGGGGCCGGGAGACCCGGGAGGCCACGGGGACACGGATATCTACGCCAATGTCCTCAAGAACGGCCTGATAGCCAAGGCCTCCAAGGGTGCCGGGATGCTGGTCATCGGAGGCAACAAGAGCGCCACCGATGACGTCACCGAGTTCTGGAACGAGGTGGGCACCCGGGCGGGGATCGCCGTGACTCATGCGAACGGCGCCGCGGTCTCGACGGTGGACTTCACCCCGTTCAAGATCATTGCCATCGCCAGCGACGAGAACCAGACGGGAGGCGGTGGCCTGACCGAAGCCGAGAACGACGCTCTGGCGGCTCGTCGGAACGCCATCGCTGCGCACGTGAACGCGAACGGCGGGCTGTTCGGGATGGCCAGCACGTTCACCACCGGTGCGGGCCAGTATGGATACCTGGCCTCTGTGGGGTCATTCGCCCTGAGGAACAACGACTACGCCGACGTTACCTCGACGGCGGACGGGCAGGCCGTGGGCCTCAACGACACCGACCTGGACGTGTGCTGCTGGCACCAGACGTTCACGCAGTTCCCCAACTTCCTGCGGATCCTGGCGACCAACGCGGAGACGGGGAGCCTCGGAGCTGGTGAGCCTGCAGCCCTCGGTGGGGCGGCCGTCACGCTGGGCGAGTGCCCGGGTTACGCAGGGCAGCCCGGCAACCACATCGTTGGTACCGACCAGAACGAGACCCTGAAGGGCACCGTGGGGGCCGACATCATCTGTGGCCTCGGCGGGAACGACAAGCTCTTCGGTCTCCCCGGTAACGACATCGTGGATGGCGGCAAGGGCAACGACGTCCTGCGCGGTGGCCACGGCAACGACCGGCTCATCGCTCTGGACGGAAACGACAAGCTGTTCGGCCAGCCGGGGAACGACAAGGACAACGGCGGCAGCGGCAACGACGACCTGTTCGGAGGCCGTGGAAACGACGACAACAACGGCGGGTCGGGCGCAGACAGCTGCAAGGGTGGACAGGGGCAGGACTCCGCGAAGAACTGCGAATCCTGACCTCTCGATCGTAACGACGAAGAGCCTCGCCGGAAACGGCGGGGCTCTTCGTTTTTGCAGCGGTGACGGACCGGCGGTCCGATACCCTGGTCGCCTTGCCTCCCACTGACCGCCAGCCGACCCTCCGGGAGGGAGTGCGGGCCGCGCTCCCGTTTGCGATCGCCGTGGCGGGATTCGGGATCACGTTCGGGGTCCTGGCCCGGCAGGCGGGGATGGGGCCGATGGCCTCCGTGGTGATGTCGGGGACCACGTTCGCCGGGTCCGCCCAGTTCGCCGCGGTGTCGGTCCTGGAGACCGGCGGGGCCGCCGCCTCGGCGGTGCTCGCGGCGATCCTGCTCAACGCTCGCTACCTGGCCATCGGAGTCTCCTTTGAGGCCTCGTTCCCGGTTGGACATCTGGGTCTGTCGTGGATCGGGGACCCA
>DAITPV010000377.1:0-1939 GCA_036833435.1 Actinomycetota bacterium
TCCGTGGTGGCCACCAGCGTGGGAGCTAAGCCGTCCGAGAACACCGTTCGATCGGCGGGGACCGAGCCACGTCCATCAACGACCACTCGAAGCACCGGCGAGCCCGCGTACGAGGCGTCACGGACGGTGAGGGACGGATCGTCGCGGACCACGGTCCCGGCACCAACCACCACGGCGTCGGCCGCTCCGCGCATCCGGTGGACCTCGGCCCGGGCCTCCTCACCGGTGATCCACCTGGAGGAGCCGTCCCGGGCCGCCACCTTGCCGTCCAGGGACATGGCCAGCTTCAGGGTCACCAGCGGCACGCCGGTGCGAACGTGGGTCAGGAACGCGGCGTTCTGCCGGGAGGCTTCGTCGGCAAGCATCCCTACCTCCACCTCCGCTCCCCCGCGGCGAAGCGCGTCGAACCCGTTCCCGTCCACCAGGGGGTTGGGATCGATCATCGCCGCCACCACGCGCGAAACCCCCGCCTCGACCAGCCGGGGGGCGCACGGCGGGGTGGTTCCGTGGTGAGCGCAGGGCTCCAGGGTCACGTACAGGGTGGAGCCCCTGGCCCGGTCTCCGGCGCTCTCCAGGGCTCGAACCTCGGCATGCGGCCGGCCGGGGCCTCCCTGGTGCCAGCCTTCCCCCACCACCTCGTCGTCACGGACCAGCACGGCGCCCACCAACGGGTTCGGTGAGACCAGCCCGGTCCCCCGGGCCGCCAGGCCGAGCGCCCTGCGCATGTAGCCGTCGTCCACCGAGCACCTCTCTGGGGGCGGGGACGCGCGGGGGGACGAACGCACGAGGGCGTCCGCCGCCTCGCCTTCTCCCATCCGGACTGTCACCGTCGGTCCCGGGATTTCACCGGGTCGGCCCCGATCTGGGGTTCGCGGACTGTCACCGCCGGTGGGGAGTTTCACCCCGCCCCGAAGACGAGTCTGTCAGTCAGAGTATAGGCCAGCGAGGCGAGGACCCCGCTACGAGCCGGCCGCCGTGAGGGTGTCCCCCTCGGCCTCGTCGGCCCGGCGGTCGATGACGTACGACGAGCCGGTGGACCGCTTGGCGAACTCCTTCAGCTCGGTGGCCACCGTCACCGCCTCCCCCTGGTGGGTGAACGCCCGGCGGTCGGTGGTGGCCACGCCGATGGAGATCGACAGGAGGGGGAACCGCTCCACGCTCCCCTGGCGGTTCTCCACCTCGATGTAGCCGTTGGCCCGGTCCTCGGGGTCGTAGAGAGAGGGGATCTCCCGCCCGCAGCGATCGATGATCGCGGCGCACAGCTCCTCCGCTTTCTCCACCGGGCTGATGAGGACGAAGTCGTCACCGCCCAGGTGCCCGACGAAGATCTTCGGGCCGATCTCCAGGGCGGTGTCCTGGATCGCCCGCGACGCCGTGCGCAACGCTTCGTCGCCGCGGAGGAACCCGTAGTGATCGTTGTAGGCCTTGAAGTTGTCGAGGTCGCAGTACAGGAGGGCGAAGGTCTCTCCGCTCTGGATCTTCCGCTGCAGCTCGTCCTCGATCCGGGCGTTGCCCGGAAGCCCGGTCAGTGGAGAGACCGCCCGCATCTCTCGGGCCCGGCGGAGCGTCCCCTTCACCCTGGCCACCAGCTCCACGGGATCGAACGGCTTGACGATGTAGTCGTCGGCTCCCGACGTGATCCCCAGGACCTTGTCGGAGGTCAGCGCCTTCGCGGTCAGCATGATGATCGAGATGTTGGCGGTGCGGGGGTCGGCCCGCAGCCGGTCCACGACCTGGAAGCCGTCCATCCGGGGCATCATCACGTCGACCAGCACCAGCTCCGGCCGGATCCGTTCGGCGATCGCCAGGGCCTCCACCCCGTCCGATGCCACGTGGACCTCGAACCCGTGGGTTCGCAGGTTCACCTCGATGAACCGCGCGATGTCCGGATCGTCGTCGACAACCAGGACCTTGTCCCCCACTCTCAGGCCCCCTTCGC
>DAITPV010000378.1:0-1934 GCA_036833435.1 Actinomycetota bacterium
GGAGGACCCCCAGGCCGTCATGGCGCCGGTCCGCCCGCTCCGCCTGTAGCAGGGAAGCAAGTCCCGGGCGTCGAATAACCCTCCTGTGTCCGTGCTCACAGTGAGGTGACGATGCGCTCTGCCCGCACCCCGCAAGCTCTTGTCGTCCTGGTTGCCGCAGTGGCGGCTGGTTCATTGAGTGGACCGGCCAATGCGGTCGTGGAGATCCCGGCGCGGGTCGTGGTGATCGATCCTCCCGTGTCGGAGGCCACCTACCCGGGGATCGCCTTCGGGGCGGCGGGTTCCCACGACGACCGCGAGCTGAGCACCACCTGGCGGGTGGTCGAGGAGACCGGGAACTGCTGCGAGACGTACCTCACTTCCACATCCAGCGGGCGGCTCCTGAACTTCGGGGGCAGATACGTCCACTTCACCGACGACCGGGGCCAAAGCTGGCGGCGAGTCGAGCCGTTGGCGCGCCTCCTCAACGGCGAAGGGGCCATCGTGGCCGCTCCGGGCGGAGACGTCCTCGGCGTGGAGTGGGATCCCTACTCCGGTGACCACCTCCAGTTCTTCAAGTTCGAGGCGGACACCCAGCAGTGGCTGTACACGGAGATGCCGGTGCACCAGCCCTTCTACGACCGGGAGTGGATCTCGGTCCTCCCGGGCCCGGTGACCATCGGGGGAGAGACCCACGACTACGTGTCCTTCGTCAAGGGAGGCCTTCCCAAGGAGGTGTGGTTCTTCAGCACCGATGGCTTGAACTACACCCAGGTGGCCAGCAAGGATTTCGACCGGTTCACGTCCGAGGCGGTGACCGAGGGACCGCTGCCCACCGCAGGGAACCCGGTCAACGACTGGGTCCAGCCCAACACCAACGGCGGGATGATCCAGCTGGGTGCGGGGGACCTGCTGGCCTCGCCGGACTTCATGGACGGATGGTCCCTCCTGGACGGCGAGACGTTCACCTGGTCCTCCTACACGTTCCCCGATGGCTCCGACCCCCAAGGCCTGTTTCAGGTGGATTCGGCGGGTCGCATTCACAACGTGATCGTCTCCGAGGCGGGGGATGCCTTCGACTATCGCGTGTCGGCCGACGGTGGGGAGTCGTGGCGGGCCGTCACGGTGCAGCTCCCCGCTGATCACACCGTCAACGAGGTGGACTTCCGGGCTAACCGGGCCGCCGGGGTTGCCGCGGTAGCCATGCGAGCGCACGACAAGGTCGCCGGAACCGACACGGACCTGGTCTACAAGCTGAGCATCGCCCGTCCCACGCCCCGCGTACTTCGCCTGTACCAGGTGGGGCTGGGCGACATGGCCGCGGTCGCCGGGGTGGGCAACTCCGTCCGGTTCGACTTCGAGTCCGTCACTATCTTCAGAGACGGCCGTCTCGCGGTGTCGTTCCTGGACTCGACCACCACGATCCATCATCCGGTCCACGGCATGGAGCAGCCCGCTCCAGCGCTGGCCATCGAGGGCGCCTCGAAGCTGGGAGAGAACCTGGGCGGTCCGCCCGGTGAAGAGGAGCCGGCGTCGTGGGTGTTCGACCCGCACGGCCAGAGCGCCGACCGGTTCCCCGTGGCCGGGGATCCTGAGGTCGTGGAGATCCCCGCCCACGACGGTGTGATGCTGCACTCCCGGGTCTATCGGCCGGACACGTCCTCCGACCCCTCCTGGAAGACCCCGGTGATCCTGGTGCACTCTCCCTACTTCGACTACTTCTACGAGGCAGCCCTTCCCGCCACCCCGTACAAGTGGCTCATCGACCGGTTCACCCCCAAGGGGTACACGGTGGTGCTGTCCGACGTGCGGGGCACCGGGGACTCGGGCGGATGCCTGGAGCAGGACGGCATCAATCAGGCCCAGGACTTCAAGACCTTGGTCGAGCACTTCGCCTCCCAACCGTGGTCGAACGGGCGGGTGGGGTCGTATGGCGCCTCGTACGATGGCGAGAC
>DAITPV010000379.1:0-1930 GCA_036833435.1 Actinomycetota bacterium
GTCCGCCCACCCCGCGTACCACACCCATCGGTCGATGGCGTCGGCCACCCCCGCTTCCGGGTCCGTGGCTCCGGCCCGGCGGACCTCCTCGACGAACTGCTCCCGGCGGCCCTCCATCAGCTCGGCCACCCGGTACAGGACCTGGCCCCGGTTGTACGGCGTGGCCTCCCACCAGCCGGGGAACGCGGCTCGAGCAGCCCGCACCGCCTCCCGGAGATCCTTCCTGGTTGCTCGCGCCGCGCGGGCTACCAGCGCGCCGTCCTCGTCCGTGACCGGGTACGTGCGCCCGGACTCGGATCGAGGGAACGCGCCGCCGATGTACAGCTTGTGGGTCTTCCGGACGGCCAGGCGGTCGCTCATCCCGCTCCGTTCGGCTGCAGGTCGAGGTACGGCTCCAGCCCGTGCAGCCCGCCCTCGCGGCCGAACCCGGACTCCTTGTACCCACCGAACGGGCTGGACGGGTCGAAGCGGTTGTAGGTGTTGGCCCACACCACGCCCGCCCGCATCCGCTGGGCCATCCACAGGATCCGCGAACCCTTCTCGGTCCACACCCCCGCCGAAAGCCCGTACGGCGTGTTGTTGGCCTTCTCCACGGCCTCCTCGGGCGTCCGGAACGTGAGGACCGAGAGCACCGGGCCGAAGATCTCTTCCCGGGCGATGCGGTGGGACTGGGCCACGCCGGTGAACAGGGTGGGCCGGAACCAGTAGCCGCGATCCGGGAGGTCGCACGCCGGCTGGTAGATCTCTGCGCCCTCCTCGACCCCGGCGGCCACCAGCTCCTCGATCTTCTCCAACTGCTGCTTCGAGTTGATCGCCCCGATGTCGGTGTTCTTGTCCAGCGGGTCGCCGACCCGCAGCGTGCCGAGGCGGTCCTTGAGCTTGTCCAGCAGCGGCTCGAACACGGACTCCTGGACGAACAGGCGCGACCCAGCGCAACACACGTGGCCCTGGTTGAAGTAGATCCCCCCGACGATCCCTTCCACCGCCTGGTCCAGCGCGGCGTCCTCGAACACGATGTTGGCGGCCTTGCCCCCGAGCTCCAGGGTCAGCCGCTTCTCGGTCCCGGCCACGGCCCGGCGGATGATCTTCCCCACCTCCGTGGACCCGGTAAAGGCCACCTTGTTGACGGAGGGGTGCTCCACGAGGCTCCCCCCGGTCTTCCCCGCGCCGGTGATGATGTTCACCACCCCGGGCGGGAGGTCCGCCTCCTGGATGACCTCGGCGAGCAACAGGGCCGTCAGTGATGTGGTCTCCGCGGGCTTCAGCACCGACACGTTCCCTGTAGCCAGCGCGGGGGCCAGCTTCCACGCCGCCATGAGCATCGGGAAGTTCCACGGGATCACCTGGCCGGCCACCCCCAGCGGCGATGGCGAGCGACCAGGGAACGCGTAGCCCAGCTTGTCGGCCCAGCCGGCGTAGTAGAAGAAGTGCGCCGCGGCCAGCGGCAGGTCGATGTCCCGGGACTCCTTGATGGGCTTCCCTCCGTCCAGCGACTCCAGGACGGCGAACTCCCGGGTCCGCTCCTGGAGCTGGCGAGCGATCCGGTACAGGAACTTCGCTCGCTCCCGACCGGGAAGGTCACGCCACTGCTCCTCCCACGCCTCCCTGCCCGTGGTCACCGCCAGGTCCACGTCCTCGGGACCCGCCTCGGCGATCTCGGACAGCGGCTCCTCGGTCGCCGGGTTGATCGTGGGGAACCACTTCCCGGACTTCGGCTCGACGAACTTCCCACCGATGAACAGCCCGTACTTGGGCGCGATGCGGACGATGTCCGTCGACTCCGGGGCGGGCGCGTAGCCGAACGGCGTTCGGTCGGCCAGGGTTCGGTCTTCCCGTCGCTCCAGGTCCTTGGCCATCAGTCCACCGTGAAGTAGTCGGGGCTCTGGTACCGGCCGGTCCGCTCCTTCTCCACCTGCATGAGGAGGTCGTT
>DAITPV010000380.1:0-1922 GCA_036833435.1 Actinomycetota bacterium
AGCGGGTCCTGGCCTCCGCGCAGCACCTCCACGGGGGCATCGGCGTGGACGTCGAGTACCCGCTGTTCCGCTACACCCGGTGGGCGAAGCTGGTGGAGCTGACGCTGGGCGGAGCCAACCGCCACCTGGCCAGGCTCGGTGCAGAGATGAGGAACGGATGACCGGTCTGGCGAACATCCGGGTCGGTGACGAGCTCCCGCCGCTCACCGTGGAGATCACCACCGGCCTGATCGTGGCCGGGGCCATCGCCTCCCGGGACTACCAGGACGTGCACCACGACCCGTCGCTGGCTCGGGCCCGGGGGGCCAAGGACGTGTTCATGAATATCCTCACCACGAACGGCTTCGTGGGCCGATTCGTCACGGACTGGGCCGGCCCGGACGCCACCCTCAAGAAGGTGTCCCTGTCCCTGGGGGTCCCCAACTACCCCGGGGACACCATGCGGATGACCGGCCTTGTGACCGCGGTGGATGGACCGGACGTGGACGTCGAGGTGCGCGGGGCCAATGACCTCGGCGACCATGTCTCCGCCACGGTTCGCTTGACGCTGAGACCGGAGGCGGCGTGAACCTCTCGGGCCGCACCGCCATCGCCGGCGTGGGGACCACCGAGTTCTCCAAGGACTCGGGCCGCTCAGAGATCCGGCTGGCATCGGAGGCCGTGTCGGCGGCGCTCGACGATGCGGGCGTGAGCCCCTCAGAGGTCGACGGGATGGTCACGTTCACCATGGACACCAACGAGGAGATCGAGGTGGCCAGGAACGTCGGCGCCGGCGACCTCACGTTCTTCAGCAGGATCCATTACGGGGGCGGGGCCGCGTGCGCCACCGTCCACCAGGCGGCCATGGCCGTGGCCACGGGGGCGGCCAACGTGGTGGTGTGCTACCGGGCCCTCAACGGGCGTTCGTGGCGGCGGTTCGGGAGCAGCACGCACTCGAAGCCGACGGCCTCGACGATCCACTACAGCTGGTACATCCCGTTCGGGCTGACCACCCCGGCCGGTTGGGTGGCCATGTTCGCTCGCCGGTACCTGCACGCCTACGGCGCCACCGAAGAGGACTTCGGACGGGTGGCCGTGTCCCACCGAGCGTTCGCCGCCACCAACCCCGGGGCGTGGTTCCACGGGAAGCCCATCACCCCCGAGGACCACCGGTCGTCACGATGGATCGTCGAGCCCCTGCGCCTCCTGGACTGTTGCCAGGAGACCGACGGGGCCGCGGCGGTGGTGGTCACCAGCGCCGAGCGCGCCCGAGACCTCCCCAATCCACCGGCCGTGATCAAGGCGGCCTCGCAGGGGTCGGCGGCGGGACAGGAGGAGATGACCAGCTTCTACCGCGACGATCTCACCGGACTGCCGGAGGCCGAGCTGGTGGCGCAACGGCTGTGGGCCGAGGCGGGCATGGGCCCCGGGGACGTGCAGACCGCGGTGATCTACGACCCATTCACTCCCTTCGTGTTGATGCAGCTGGAAGCGTTCGGGTTCTGCGGCCCCGGGGAAGCCCCGGCGTTCGTTCGCGACGGCCACATCGACCCGGGGGGGCGGCTGCCGGTCAACACCAACGGCGGCCAGATCGGGGAGGGGTACATCCACGGGATGAACGGGATCGTGGAAGGCGTCCGCCAGGTCCGGGGCTCGGCGGTCAACCAGGTCTCGGGCGTCGAGCACGCCCTGGTCACGTCGGGGGTCGGCGTACCGACCAGCGGACTGGTCCTGGGGCGATCGTGAGGTCCAAGGAGTCTCCCGAGCATGCCGCGATCCGGGCGGAAGCGCGCGGGTGGCTCGACGAGGAGTTCCCGGCGTGGAAGCGGAGCGTGGGGCTGGAAGAGGGACGCGATCCCACGCTCGAGGAGCAGCGGTCCTGGCAACGCACGCTGGCCGACGGCGGGTGGGGCGCCCCGGCGTGGCCGGTGGAGCACGGGGGC
>DAITPV010000381.1:0-1915 GCA_036833435.1 Actinomycetota bacterium
AGCTCACGGCTTCCAGCTCGACGGATCCCTGGCCCACGGGTTGTCGTCGGCTTCCCTGGGGATGGCGATCCGGGCCGTGCACTCCGTGGCCAGCTCACCATCCACGGTCAATTCGATGTCGACGTCGGCCCAGCTGCATCCGTTCTCGTCCGTGGATACCTCGCGGACCACGCCCTGGAACACCAGCGTCTCCCCCGGGTAGACCGACCGGCGCATCCGGAACCGGAGACGTCCGAGGCGACCTCGGGGACCGGTCCAGTCGGTGAGGTATCGCTCGATCCATCCCGCCTGCGTCGGCGTGTTCAGGAAGATGTCGCGGGTGCCCGCCCGATCGACCGCCCAGGCATGGTCGTGGTGCTGGGGCTGCCAGTCGCGGCTGGCCGAGGCCCCGATGATCACCGTCCGCGCCGTGATCGGCACCTCCAACGAGGGAAGGCGGAGACCGGGTTCGATGCCCGCCGCGGTCAGCACGCTGGTGTCCGCCATCTCAGCCCCGCCGGTAAGAGAACATCGTGTACGACTCGATCCCCACCACTTCACCGCGCTGGTTCGTGTAGGTCACGTCGATGGTCCAGTTCCGTCCGGTGCCCAGGCGGTTCTCCTTGACCTCGCCGATCTCCCGGACCGACTGCGTGGTACTGATCCGGTCGCCCGGCCGGACCGGCGTATGAAACTCGATCTCGTTCCCGGCCACGATCCCCTCGGGAAGGTCGAAGGCCTCCTTCAGCTGGAAGTGCAGCTCCAGCGGCCGGATCTTGCGGTCGTCGGCAGGCTTCCATGTCAGCGGGCGCATCCACACGGACAGCATGGTCGGCGGGGCGACGGGACCGCCGGTCAGCCTGTTGGCGACGCGATCCTCCCAGAACAGCGGGTTGGCGTTCTCCACGGCCTCGAGCCAGTGCTGGATGTGGCCTCGGTCGACCACCACATCGCCGGGCCCGGCATCGAGGGTCCGGCCGACCCAGAAACTCACGTCGGCTTCCGCGAGCGGCATCAGGCCACTACCCCCTTCCTCTTCAAGGCCTCGATCTCATCCGCGGTCATCCCGGCTTCGCCCAAGATCTGATCGATCGTTCCGGTAGGCCCCGCCTGGTACTCCGTCCGACGCTCGATCCCCGCCACCACCGGAGCCAACTGCCTGAACCGTCCGTGCTCGGGATGCTCGGCCTCGGCGAAGGCGCCCCGGGCGGCGAACTGTCGGTGTTCGGCAACTTCGGCGACGGTGAGCACCGGGGCCACGCAGGTGTCGGCCGGCCCCAGCTCGGTCACCCAGTCGTCCCGATCCTTCCGAGCGAAGGCGGCGCGGAACGCCTCGCGGATCTCGTCCTGGCGGTCCCGGTCCATCTGGTGAGGGATCCATTCCTCACAGTCCAGGGCCCGGCACAGGTTGGCGAAGAACGCGGACTCGATGGCCGCCACCGAGAGCCATCGGTCGTCCCGAGCGCGGTACACCTCGTAGCAGGCGTACCCGCCGGTCAGAAGGCTGGAGCCGGGTCCGGTCTCCTTGCCGGTGGCCAAGTACTCGTCGATGGCCAGGGTCATCAGCGACAGGACGCCTTCGGTGGTGGACACGTCCAGGAACTTTCCCTCTCCGGTGGCGGCCCGGCGCACCAGCGCCGCCAGGATGGCGATAGCGGCCAGCATCCCACCGCCGGCGCTGTCGGCAACGGTGGCACCGGGGATCGCCGGTCCCCCGTCTTCCCTGACGCCCTGGGTCCCCAGGAACCCACCAACCCCCAGGTAGTTGAGGTCGTGTCCGGCCCAACAAGCGTACGGCCCCTCCTGCCCGTACCCGGTGATCGCGCAGTACACCAAGCTCTCGTTGACCTTCCGGACGTCGGTGTATCCGACGCCGAGCCGGTCGGCCACGCCGGGCCGGTAGCTCTCCACGATCACGTCCGTCCCCATGGCCAGG
>DAITPV010000382.1:0-1883 GCA_036833435.1 Actinomycetota bacterium
CCATGAACATGCGCAAGTCGCCGCCCATGAGAATGAGCGTGGCAAGGACGACGGCGCCGGCAGCCAGGCCGATGCCGGTTGCGATATCCATGGGCGGCTCCAACTCCTTCTTGGACCGTGCCCGACCCGTCCCCACGGCCCTACCGCCCAGGGGTCCGCTGCAGGGGAGGCGGGATGGCGAACCCCATCTCCGACTGAGTCACGGTCTCGTCCGTCACCGACACGAACGATGAGTCGAGGTACTGCTCGAGCCGGGGGGTGGAGCCCCCGTCCAGGAACCGCCTCCGCTCGAAGCTCAGGAACGGCAGGCCGACGGTCGCCGACGTCACCGTCACTGGTGTGCCGGTGGGGACGTGCGTCCACCACTCCGCGTTCGCCCCGGAGACCAGCACCCCGATCCGGTGTCCCTTCCTGAGGAACCAGTCCTGTCCGTACAGCTCGAACGAGGCCACCTGAGGGCCGGCGCCGCGCAACAGCGACGCCCCCCGGGAGATGAGCGTGGCCCGGCCGTCGGGCGCCACGTCGTACACGTTCCCCACCAGGTTGGCCCGGGGCGCCGCCTCCGCGACGACCTCGAGCGTGGGTTCGCCGGAGAGCCATGCGTCATGGGGGAGCGGCTGGGAGATCGACCAGATCCCCTGGCCCCCGCCGGCGCCGGTCCCGCGATTGGCGCCGTCGTCCGTGTACGCGCCCGTGTTCAGGTCCGTCCACAGCATCCTGCTGTCTGTGGGGGGCCAGCTGTCCTCGGCTCGGTATCGCCCCAGGTTGTCCTGGACCGCGACCGGAGGATCGTGCCGGATGGCGGTCTGCCTTCCGAACTTCACGAAGTGGTCCAGGAACCGCATCATCTCCTCGACGAACACCGCTCGTCCGGTGTGGATCCGCTCGCCGTCCGCGGTGGTCTCCCAGCCGCGGACGTGGTCGAACTGCCCGAGCCACGCTCGATTCGGGCCCGTGAGCCCGTTGAGGAAGTCGAAGGCGGCGTCCTGCTTGGTGTTCGCCTCCAAGAACCCCTGGGTCAGGAACAGCGGAGTCGACTCACCCCGGGTCGAAAGCAGGAGGTTCCGCTCCAGCCAGAACGGCGAGCTCGGATCGTCCTGCTGCTGGAGCCCCACGTTCACGCCGTAGCACCAGGCCTGGGGGGCGCCGTTTGCGTTGTATTGGGGATCGTCGGTCGTGGAGCCCGGCTTGGCGTCGATGGCCTGGAATAGCGCGGGGGTGGCCACCGAGTTCAGGAAGCGGACGCCGTTGTTGTACAGGTAGTTGTATCCGGAGAACACTGGCTCCATGGCCACCACGGCCGCCAGCCCGTTCGGCTGCTGGGCGATCCCCATCAGCCCGGTCCACGCGTCGTAGGACTTGCCCATCAGCGCCACCCGGCCGGTGGACCAGGGGCGTGAGGCCGCCCATTCCACGGCGGCCTTGACGGCGCCCTGCTCCCGGAACCCTCCCCAGTCGTTGCAGCCGCCCGACCCCCCGAAGCCGGGAAGGTCGACCATCACGTAGGTGTATCCGCGCTCCAGGATGTCGGTGAGGTCCAGGAAGTCGTAGAACCGCTCGCTGGGCCCCGTCGCCTCCGGATCGAAGTCGGTGGTCTGGCCGGAGTGGTTCGTGTACGGGCTCACCGTCATGACCACCGGGGTCTTCTTGTGTGGCGGCAGGTTCGCGGGACGGAGGACGTCCGCATGCAGCAGGGTGATGCCGTCTCCGGCCGGGATGTACGCCTCGGACCACACAGCGTCGTCGCGCGGGGCCGCCGACGCGGGTGGCGCTGCCAGGAACAACGCCAGTACGAACGAGATCCAGGGAAGGGTGCGCTTGACCATGGCTTCCTCCGCGGGCAGGGTTCAAGAGGACATTCGGTGCGGAAGCGGCGGAATCCC
>DAITPV010000383.1:0-1870 GCA_036833435.1 Actinomycetota bacterium
GCTCGCCGAGGCCCCTCAGCAACGCGCCCCCGCCGGTGAGCACGATCCCCTGGTCCATGAGGTCGGCGGCAAGCTCCGGCGGGCACCGGTCCAAGGTGTTCTTGATGGCGTCGATGACGGCGTTGACTGGCTCCTCGATGGCCTTGCGGACTTCCTCGGAGGAGATGTGGATCTCCTTGGGCAGGCCGGTGACCAGGTCGCGTCCCTTGATCACCGCGATCTTCTCGTCCGGTGTGGGGAACGCCGAGCCGACCGCCTTCTTCAGCTCCTCCGCGGTCCGCTCACCCAGAACGATGGAGAACTCCTTCTTCGCGTACTGGATGAGTGCCTCGTCGAGCTCGTCGCCGCCCACCCGAACCGACGTGGCGGTGACGATGCCGCCCATCGAGATGACCGCCACCTCGGTGGTGCCACCCCCGATGTCCACCACCATCGAGCCGATCGGCTCGTGGATCGGCATGTCGGCGCCGATGGCCGCCGCCATGGGCTCCTCGATGATGTACGCGGCCCTCGCTCCGGCGGAGATGGTGGCTTCCTCAACGGCACGCTGTTCGACCCCGGTGATCCCCGAGGGAACGCACACCACCACTCGTGGCTTGGCCAGGAACCGCCGGGTGTGCACCTTCTGGATGAAGTAGCGCAGCATCTTCTCGGTGACGTCGAAGTCGGCGATCACTCCGTCCTTCAGCGGCCTGATGGCCTGGATGTGCGCCGGGGTCCGGCCGATCATCCGCTTGGCTTCCATGCCCACCGCCAGGACCTGCTTGGACTCGGTGTTGATGGCCACCACCGAGGGCTCGTTCAGCACCACGCCCTTGCCTCGCACATACACCAGGGTGTTGGCGGTTCCGAGGTCGACGGCCATGTCTCGACCAAGAAGGCCTGTCAGGCCTTCTGGCCGATCACGGTGTTCGTTGGATGACTGGGGACCCATGTCTCCGGGTTGCCTGCTCTGCTCGAGCGGCATCGACCCTTTCTACAGGACGGACTCCAAGGGTGCAACAGAAAGTACCGTGCCCCTTGGATTGCCTCTCACAACCTACTCGACATTAGGTTGTTCTGTCCACGTAACTGTTGATGACGATTCAGGGTCGATATGCTAGGGAGCAGTCCGGATGGGGGCCCGCACCGGACCGTATTCGTTCGCTCAGCCAGCCCAGGACTTGCACATGAAGACAGCAATCTTGTTCCCCGGCCAGGGATCCCAGTACGCCGGCATGGCGGATCCGTGGACCGGACACCCCGCCGGCCGAGCCGTTCTCGACGAAGGCTCCGACGTGCTGGGATACGACGTCGTCGAGGCCTGCCGAGACGAGGATCGGCTGGCCGACACCGCGGTGGTCCAGCCCGCCCTGTACGTCTGCGACCTGGCCGGGTTCCGGGTCCTGGAAGCCGAAGGGATGGGGTTCGCTGCTGCCGCCGGCCACTCGCTCGGAGAGTTCGCCGCGCTGGTCGCCGCCGGAGCTACCACGTTCCGGGAGACCCTGGAGACCGTGGTGGAGCGCGGACTCGCCATGCACGACGCCTCCGAGCAGAACCCCGGCGCCATGACCGCATTGGTGGGCATCTCTCCCAGCGACGCCCAGGACATCGTCCGGGTGGCCGGCCGTGGCGACGTGCTCACCGTGGCCAACGAGAACAGCCCGAAGCAGACGGTGGTCTCCGGAACGGTGGCGGCCGTCGAACGAGCCGAGGATCTGGCGCAGAGCCGGCGGGCTCGGGTGGTTCGGCTGAACGTTGCCGGAGCGTTCCACTCGCCGCTGATGCAGCCCGCGCTTCCACGCGTCCGGGCGGCCGTGGCTCGACTGCACTTTGCGGAACCGCGGATGGCCGTGGTCCCCAACGCCAGCGGCCGGCCCACCACGCAGTC
>DAITPV010000384.1:0-1865 GCA_036833435.1 Actinomycetota bacterium
CGTGATCCTCCTCGACGAGATCGAGAAGGCCCACCCGGACGTCTTCAACCTGCTGCTCCAGGTGCTGGACGACGGGCGACTCACGGACGGACAGGGCCGGACCGTGGACTTCAAGAACGCCGTGCTGATCATGACCTCGAACCTGGGGAGCGCGTGGTTCTTCGACGAGTCGCTGTCTCCCGAGGACCGGACCGAACGGGTCCTGGCCGAGATGCGAGGCTCGTTCCGTCCCGAGTTCCTCAATCGGATCGACGAGGTCATTGTGTTCTCGCCGCTGGACAAGGCGGAGCTGGCCGCCATCGTGGACATCCAGCTCGACACCCTCGAGCGACGGCTCGCGGGCCGGCGGCTCCGGCTGGAGGTCACGCCCGCCGCCAGGGAGTACCTGGCCGAGGTGGGGTACGACCCGAGCTTCGGGGCCCGGCCGCTCAAGCGGGTCATCCAGAAGGAGGTCCAGGACCCCCTGGCCCTGAAGCTGCTCAACGGAGAGATCCGAGAGGGCCAGACCGTGATCGTGGACCGCGAGGGCGACGCCCTCACGTTCCGGTAAACAGCGGCCCTCGACCTTCCGATACCGGGGGGGATGGAGATCCTCATCTTCCTGGGCGTGATCACGGCCATCGTGGTGAGCCTGGTCCTGAACTGGTACCTGAAGACCAAGCGGCGGTCGGCGTTCGTCACCTTCGCCGCCACGCACGGCTTCCAGTACTCGCCCAGTGACCCCTTCGACCTGACGGCCTGGCCGTTCCGGCTGTTCACGCGGGGCGACGGGCGAGGGGCAGAGAACGTGGTGTGGGGCACCTGGAGAGAGGCTCCTTTCACCGCGTTCGACTTCTGGTACTACACCGAGCACTCGAACTCCCGCGGGCAGCGCTCTCGGAGCTACCGGCGGTTCTCGTGCGCCATGGTCGAGGTCCCGGCGAGCTTCCCTCACCTGGAGGTGGCCAGGGAGGGCTTCCTCACCGCCCTCGCTGACCGACTGGGGCTGGAGGACATCGAGATGGAGTCTCCGGAGTTCAACCGTCGGTTCAACGTGCGAGCGGCCGACCGGCGGTTCGCGTACACGCTCCTGGACGCTCGGATGATCGAGTGGCTGGTGAGCTTCGATCAGGGCCTGGCGTTCGAGGTCTTGGGGAATCGGGTGCTTGCCTACCGCTCCCGAACCGCACCCCAGCTGCTCCTTCCCACCCTGGGGACCCTGGAGATGTTCCGGCGCCGGATCCCCAACGTGGCCCTCACCCTGTACCCGGTCGGCTAACCGGTCGCTTTACAAACCGGTAGGGTCTCGGAGGATACTGGCGGTTGAGGAAGGAGCCTCCGTGATCGCACTGTGGATCGTTCTGGGCATCGTCGTTCTGCTGCTGCTCTTCGGGGTGGTGGCCTACAACCGCTTCGTGTCTCAGCGTCAGCAGATCAAGGACGCGTTCGCCAACATCGACACCGAGCTACGCCGGCGGTACGACCTGATCCCGAACTTGGTGGAGACGGTCAGGGGCTACGCCTCGCACGAGCGGGAGACGTTCGAACGTGTCACCGCCGCCCGGAACGCGGCCGTCCAGGCCCAGGGACCGGCTCAGCAGGCCCAGGCGGAGAACGTCCTGACCTCGGCCCTCCGGCAGCTGTTCGCGGTGGCGGAGAACTACCCGCAGCTGCGAGCCAGCGACAACTTCCAGGCCCTTCAGGGCGAGCTGGCCAACACCGAGGACCGGATCCAGACGTCCCGGCGCTTCTACAACGCCAACGTGCGCGAGTTCAACGAGCGGGTGCAGTCGGTGCCCTCGAACATCATCGCCTCGATGTTCGGGTTCAAGGAAGAGGAGTTCTTCGAGATCGAGGAGGGGGAGCGGCCCACGGTGGAGCGTGCT
>DAITPV010000385.1:0-1843 GCA_036833435.1 Actinomycetota bacterium
CAGCTCCTCAGCCGAGCCGTCGGCCACGGTGCTCGACCCGTTGTCCAGCGCTTCGGACAACGCGTCCGCCGCGGCCGCGTCGGCCTCCCGGACCTGCGGCTCGACCAGGCCCAGGATCTCGTGGATCGGATGACCGGCGTGCGTCGCGGCGCCGTCCGTGTCGCCACCCTCGAACAGCTCGAGCGACACCACGTGGTGCCCTCGGATCTGCCACAGGAGGGACCCGAACTCCGCGGTCTCCTCGTTGACCACCGTGCTCGAGGCCTCGCCGCCGCCCTGCTGTGGATCCGACGTGCACGCGGCCGCCGCCAGGCCCACCGCCACGAGGATGCCGAACGCCAGTCGCATCTCCACCTCCTGATCTAAGGGGTTCTTAGGCTTGCCTAACACTCAGCTTCAGGCGAGCCTAATCCTATGGAAGTGGTCGGATTCGTGTCAACTCGGCGAGGTCAGGCCGGCCGAACCCACAGGTTGTCGGAGAGGTGAGAGCCCAGCCCCACCTTCTCTGCGGCGACCTCGAGGGTCATCGTGCCGTCCGGGGCCATGCCGAGCACGGTGATGTCCGCGCCGGGCATCAGGCCGCTCTGCTCGAAGAACCTCATCACGTCCAGGTCCAGCTCCAGATCCTCGGTGAGCCGCTCGAGCCGGACCCGCTGGCCGGTGGCGATCTCGTGGAGCGGCCGGAGGTCGGACTGGTCGACGGCGTGCCGGGACCCGGGGATGGGGTTGCCGTGGACGCAGGTCCCGGGGTCGTCGAGGATCTCGACCAGGCGTCGCTCGACCTGGTCCGAGATCACCCGCCCCCACTCCGTGGCTTCCTCGTGTGCCAGGTGCCACGCCAGGCCGAGGACCTCCACCAGGAACCGTTCCGCCAGCCGGTGCCGGCGGACCAGGGCCCGGGCCACGGCCTCGCCCTGTTCGGTGAACCGGAGCCGACGGTCCTCTCCGGTCTCCACCAGGCCCCGGGTGGACAGACGCTTGACCGCCTCGGAGACGGACGCCGGCGTGACGTCCAGCCACTCGGCCACCCGGGCTTGCTGCGTGGGGATGCCTTCCTCGGCCATCTCGTAGATGGCCTCCAGGTACTCGTGCTGGGTCAGGACGGTGGCCACGGCCAGAGAGTCTACAATCGAGTGCGTTACGAAGAAGCGCATCTTCCTGCTTGACGGCCACAGCCTGTCCTACCGGGCCTTCTTCGCCCTTCCCACCAGCCTTACGACGTCATCGGGCCAGGTCACCAACGCCGCTTATGGGTTCACCTCCATGCTGATCAAGCTGCTGACGGAGGAGAAGCCCGACCGGATCGCCGTGGCCTTCGACAAGGGACCGCCCACCGTCCGGCTGGAGAAGTACGCCGACTACAAGGCCCAGCGAGAGTCGGCTCCAGACGAGTTCCGAGAGCAGCTCGGCCTGATCCGCGAGGTCCTGGAGACCCTCAAGGTCCGCATCGTGGAGGTGGAGGGCCACGAGGCCGACGACGCCATCGCCACCCTGGCGCTGCGCGCCGTGGACCAGGGGATGGAGGCTGTGGTGGTCACCGCCGATCGGGACTTCTTCCAGCTGATCCGGCCGGGGCTCCGGGTGATGTTCAACCGGAAGGGGATCTCCGACATCGTCGACTACGACGAGGCGGCGGTGGAGGCCCGGTTCGGTCTCCCTCCCGAGAAGTACCTCGACTACGTGGCCCTCAAGGGCGACTCCTCCGACAACATCCCCGGGGTTCCCGGGGTGGGGGAGAAGACCGCGTCGCGTCTGGTCCAGGAGCACGGGAGCGTCGAGGGGGTCATCGCCGCCGTGGAGTCCCTGAAACCAAAGGTGTCGGCGGGGATCAAGGAGATGCGTG
>DAITPV010000386.1:0-1834 GCA_036833435.1 Actinomycetota bacterium
GGGCACGCTGGCGAACGTGGTCGGGTCGTGGCTTGCGTACTGGGTGGGGCTTCGGGGGGGCAGGCCGCTGATCCTTCGGTGGGGACGGTTCATCATGCTCCGGGAGCACGAGCTCGACCGAGCCCACGAGTGGTTCGAGCGCCATGGGGACGCGGCGGTGTTCTTCTCTCGCCTGCTCCCGGTGGTCCGCACGTTCATCAGCCTTCCGGCCGGCGTGGCCAAGATGCCGTTCGGGAAGTTCACGCTGTACACGTTCCTGGGGTGCCTGCCGTGGACGTTCGCGCTCACGTGGGCCGGCGTGGTCCTCGGCGACAACTGGGAGACGTTCCTCAAGTACGGGGAGCCGATCAGCTGGGTCATCGCCATCGGGTCGGTGGCGTTCATCACCTGGTGGATCGTGAAGCGGGTCCAGGCACGGCGAGCCGCCGAGCGGGAGGCCGAAGCCGAAGCCGAAGCCGAGGCCGACGAGCCAACAGGTCCCTTGCTTTGACTGAGCCCCCTTCTGCTGATAGGGTTTCCGCCAACGCAGGCTGACCAGACAACTGGAGGCCGCGGCACGCCGTGCCGCGGCTTTTTCTGTTTTGGGGCGGGCTCAGTGCAGCGAACCCTCCCAGCTGCGGCGTGGCACGCGCGGTTGACCGGACAACCGGAGACCGGGCAGGACCGGTTGGACGAGTCGACAGGAGGAAGCGGATGCGCAAGTTCACAAGCCACCCGGCGATCGCCGGGGCGCTGGCAGTCTCACTGTTGGGCGGGGTGGCCTGCTCGACGGCCGGAGGAACCACCGCGTCCGGGGAGTGTGTGCCCCCGGAGACCCCGGTGATCACCCTCGCGGCGTACAGCACCCCCCGTGAGGCGTACGGAAAGATCATCCCGGCGTTCACCGAGCAGTGGGCCGAGGAGCACAACGGCCAGCGGGTCATCTTCCAGGAGTCCTATGGCGCCAGCACGACGCAGGCCGAGAACCTGATCGCCGGGTTCGAGGCCGACGTCGCCGCGCTTTCTCTTGCTCCCGACCTGGAGCAGGTGGTGGACGCGGGGCTGATCACCCACGACTGGACGGCGGAGCCCGACAACGGGATGGTCTCCACCTCGGTGGTGGTGTTCGACGTTCGTCCCGGCAACCCCAACGGCATCCAGGACTTCGACGACCTGACCGCGACCGGAACCGAGATCCTCACCCCGGACCCGGCCTCCAGTGGTGGAGCACGGTGGAACATCGTGGGCGCGTACGGCGCCGCGATGCGTGGCTACGCGGGTGGAACAGAGGGCGACACCGCTGCGGCCCAGGAGCTACTCCGGGGCATCTTCGCCAACGTCACCGTGCTCGACAAGAGCGCTCGGGACTCGATCAAGAACTTCGAGGCCGGAAACGGGAACGTGGCCATCACCTACGAGAACGAGATCCTCACGGCCCAGAAGGCGGGGCTGGAGGACGAGATGGTCATCCCGCCGTCGACGGTGCTGATCGAGAACCCCGTGACGGTGGTGGACGAATACGCCGCCAAGCACTGCGTGGAGGACGTGGCCCGGGCCTTCGTGGACTTCCTGCACGAGGAGGAGGCCAAGGAGCTGTTCACCACGGTCGGGTTCCTTCGTCCCACCGATCCGGCTGAGGCCGCGGCGGGTGACGGCGAGCTGTTCGCACCGATCGAGGACCTGTTCACCGTGGAGGACCTCGGCGGATGGGAGGCCATCGAGCAGGACGTGTTCGGCGAGCAGGGTGCGTTCACCCTGGCCTTCGAGGAGGCCCAGAGCTAACCCATGGGAGTCAGCACGCTCGAACGAAAGCGAACCGGAGGCCGCGCCCGGGTCCAGCTGGGCGCGGCCCTGG
>DAITPV010000387.1:0-1833 GCA_036833435.1 Actinomycetota bacterium
GGTCGGGGGCACGACCATCGACGTGGGAACGGGCGCGCTCCTGGTCGCGGTGGGGGTGGTGGCCGGGGCGCTGGCCGGCCTTCTGGGGGTCGGTGGAGGCATCGTCATGGTCCCGGCGCTGGTCCTGCTGGCCTCGGTCCCGCCAGCCGTGGCCAAGGGCACGTCGCTGGCAGCGATCGTCCCCACGGCATTGGTGGGGACGATCCAGAACGTCCGACGCGGAGAAGGGGACCTTTCGGTGGCCGCCGTGGCGGGCGGAGCCGGAGTGCTGTTTGCCTTCCTCGCTTCCCTGCTCTCCGTGCGGCTCGATCCGTTGCTCTCTGCGGTCCTGTTCGGGCTCCTGCTGGTGGCCATGGCCGTGCGCTTGCTGCTGTCGGCTCGGGGACGACCGGTGCCGGGAGATCCCGAGGTCAGGAGATAGGCGAGCCCGCGATCCGCTCGGCCAGCCACAGGTCGTACAGCCAGCCGCGAGAGGCGTCCGAGGTCCGGGTGACCACGATGGCGTCCTCGGCGCCCCGCACCTCGATCCCTCGCCACCGTTTGGCCTTCCGGAGGCCCTTGAGCGCCCCAGCCACGGCCGTCGGTGCCCCGGGCTCCGCCTCGAGCTTTCCCCCCGCGCTCCGGACCTCGAACGCCGGACCCGCGAACTCGAGCGCGGTCACCGACTTCCCCGCGGTGACCTGAACCTCCACCCTCCGGCCGTGCCGGGTGCCGGCCATCCTGGTGGCTCCGCTCACCCGGACCGCCGTTCCACCACCTGCCCGGGAGCCCAGCGTGATATCCGGAAGGCCCACGATCTCCAGCCCCAGCGGGGCCAGGTAGTCCTGGCTGCTCTGCACCATCTTCGAGAACCCCGGCCCCACGAACATGAACACGATGTACAGGACCGCCAGCCCCACGATGGTGGCCGGCCAGATGGTGAACAGCGGGATGCCCGCCACCTCCTCGACACCGATCCCCCACAGCCACGCACCGGTGAGCACGCACCCCACCAGAACCATGCCGTACAGCAGGTACAGGGCCATCGGACGCCGGTACGCTCTTTCGGACCGCGCCTGCGCCGCTTCCGCGTGGGGCCCGGAAGCCATCGAAGCCGCCAGGGCCGACCAGCTCCGGAACACGTTCCCCTGCTCCTCGGTCGACCTCGGCGTCGGTGTCGGGTCGCGGAACACCAACCAGTAGAACCAGAACGCGAAGTATCCGAGGAACCACAGGGTCAGGGCCACCACCGCGACCCGGAGCACCGGTCCGGCATCGGCCGACGTGGGCGGCTGCCTGAGGGCCACCACCACGACCACCGCAACGATCGCGGCGAGCCCTCCGAAGGCATACAGGTAGTACCAGCCGGGATACCGGTCGTTCACGGGGACGCTATTCCCACTCGATCGTGGCCGGGGGCTTGGACGACACGTCGTACGCCACCCGGTTGATCCCCGGAACCTCGGCCACGATCCGCGACGAGATCCGCTCCAGGACCTCGTGCGGGAGCCGGGCCCAGTCGGCGGTCATGGCGTCCTCGCTGGTCACCGCGCGGATGACCACGGGGTGCTGATACGTCCTCCCGTCACCCATCACCCCCACGCTTCGCAGCGACAGCAGGAGCGCGAAGGCCTGCCACAGCTCGTCGCCCAGCCCGGCGCGGCGGATCTCCTCCTGCACGATCCGGTCGGCATCTCGCACCATGCCCAGGCGCTCCCTGGTCACCTCGCCGACGATGCGCACCGCCAGTCCCGGGCCGGGGAACGGCTGGCGGCCGACGATCTCCTCGGGGAGCCCGAGCTCCGCCAGCTCGCCGAGCCGGATCTTCGGGCCCGAGAGGTCGGCCATGATCCC
>DAITPV010000388.1:0-1825 GCA_036833435.1 Actinomycetota bacterium
ATAGGGGCCAGTTCGCCATGATGAGCTCGCCGGCTGCCGGCGGGAGCTCCTCGAGCTGGTCGCCGCCCTCGCGCCGCTGCCCCTGGACCCCGCAGGCCGCCAGGAAGGCCATTACTCCCAGGTAGGCGGACCCTCGTCCGGCTCTCCGGAGCAGGTCTCGCCGGGACAGTCGCCGGTCCAGGCCGCCAAGGATGCGATCAACCTCATTCACTGTCCGTCCCCTCCTCGTCGGATGCCTCCACCACGAAGGTGTGCTCGGGGTGCCACGAGAGCGCCACGTTCTCCCCGGCCGCCGGGGGGCGGTCCGAGGACGTCCCCAGGTTCTGTGCGTACACCGTGATCCGCTGGCCGGAGCGGGTCTCCACGGTGTATACGTTGCTGACCCCCACGAACGTGGCCACCTGCAGTCGGCCTTCCACCACGTTGTCCTCGGAAGGCCTGGTCGCGTCCGCCGAGGAGATCGTGATCTTCTCCGGCCGGACCCCCAACCGGATGCGACCGGTGTGGCCGTTCAGCGAGGGCGCCGGGACCCGGACCTTCTCCCCGGACGACAGGACCACGGTTCGCAGTGCGCCGTCGGAGGGCTCCACCGTTCCGTCCAGGAGGTTGGATGCGCCCAGGAACCCGGCCACGAACTCCGTGGCCGGGCGCTCGTACACGTCTTCGGGCGCTCCGACCTGGTCGATCCGGCCGGCCCGCATCACCGCGAGCCGATCCGACATCGTCATGGCCTCCTCCTGGTCGTGGGTCACGTAGATGAACGTGATCCCGATCTCGTGCTGGATGGACTTGAGCTCGAGCTGCATCTGCTTGCGAAGCTTGAGATCGAGGGCTCCCAGCGGCTCGTCGAGCAGCAGGACCTGGGGCTCGTTCACCAGCGCTCGGGCCAGGGCCACTCGCTGCTGCTGGCCGCCGGAGAGCTGGGTGGGCCGCCGGTGCTCGAGGCCGGGGAGGTCGACGACCTCCAGGATCCGCTTGACCCGTCCGCCGATCTCGTCCTTGGCCACCTTCCGGCGACGGAGCCCGTACGCCACGTTGTCGAACACGTCCAGGTGGGGGAACAGGGCATACGACTGGAAGACGGTGTTGACGTTCCGTCGGTACGCCGGGGTCCCCGCCACGTCCACGCCGTCCAGCTCGATGCGGCCCTCGTCGGGGTGCTCGAAGCCGCCGATCATCCGCAGGGTAGTGGTCTTGCCGCATCCGGAAGGCCCCAGCAGGCTGAAGAACTCGGCCGGCTCGACCTCCAGGGAGATCCCGTCCACCGCGATGAGGTCCCCGAACTGCTTGGTGACGTTCAGGAGACGGACATCGCCGTTCGCCCCCTCCGGGGTCCCCATAGGCTCGCAGGGTACCGAGGTGGTACCGGCTCCGCACGGACGACCGCGGGCAAAGGTGGCGGCGGACCTGCTCCGCTTTGTATAGTGGACTTTGTGAAAGGATTCACAAGCGCCCGGGAGGCATCGCCTCGACATCCCCATCTACCTGCGAAAACGCCTGATTTCGCTGGGTTCGATACCGACGGATATAATCGCCCGGCCTTGGGCGGACGCGGCGACTGGAGTGGCTACGGGGCCGCGTGGGCCGTCACCGGGACGCTCCTGGCCGGCATCCTGGTGTGGGGCGGCATCGGATACCTGCTCGACCGGCTCGCCGACACCGGTCGGCTGTTCCTGGCGATCGGCATGATTGTGGGCGTCGCGGGAGGCATCTACATCGTCTACATCCGATACGGCAGGAACGACGATGAATGATCCCCGCCGGCCGGAGCGAGTGATGGTTCGCCGGGCCCTGGCGGCCGCGGCGGTGGCCGCGCCCCTCGCCC
>DAITPV010000389.1:0-1810 GCA_036833435.1 Actinomycetota bacterium
GCTCTTGCCGCTGCCGTTCTCGCCCACCAGCGCCGCGATCTCGCCTTCGCGGAGGGTCAGGGAGACGCCGTCCAGGGCCCGGACGCCCGGAAACGACTTGGAGACGTCTTGGACCTCCCAGAGCGGACCCCTGCCACCCATGGGGCCGCTAGCACTCGTAGTCCTTGGACGGCGGCGGGTACAACCGATCCTCCTGGCACAGATACTGGATCACGTTGGTTTCATCGACGATCTGGGTCGGGGTCTCGAGGTAGAACCCCGTGAACTCCTTATTCAGGCAGTCCATCATCACGTCGAGGACCGTCTCGCCCATCTCGAACGGTGTCGTGTTGACGGTTGCTTCCCACTCGCCGGTATTGATCTCCTCCAGCGCCTGGGTGTCCCCGTCATTGCCTAGGACGATCACGTCGCGGTCGAGTTCCTCTGCGGCCTTGTTCGCCCCGATGGCCATGTAGTCGTTGGCAGCGAAGATCATGTTGATCTCGGGGTGAGCCTGGAGCATGTCCATGCCTGCCCGGTTCCCGCCCTCGACGTTCCAGTCGCCGGGGAGGCTCTCAACGACCTCCATCCCCTGCTCGCCCTCGATGGCATCGAGGAAGCCGCCGACCCGCTCCTCGGAGTGGTAGCCGGGCAGTCCTTCGATCACGCCGATCTTCGCCTGGCCGTCGACCATCTCGATGGCGTAGTCGCCGATCTTGCTGGTCCCCTTGCGTTGCTGGTACCCCACCACGCCATGCACCGGGGTGGGGAAGTCGGCGATGTCGGAGTTCACGATGACCAGGGCGATCCCGCCCTCGACAGCCTGCCTCACCAGCGGCGCCGCGGCCTTCTCGTCATGGGTCGACAGGATGATCCCGTCAACGCCCTGGGTCAGGACGTCCTGGAGCATGCCGATCTGGCCCTCGATGTCGGCCCCGCTCTGTGGGGCCAGCATGAACGTATCGGCGTCCACCTCCTGGGCCGTGGCCTTGATCCCCTCGCCGATGGCCAGGTAGTAAGGGAACTCCGTCGCCGGCGGCATGTACGCGATCCGCGGCGTACCGCTCCCGTCGTAGGCGACGTCCTCGCAGCTCGCCTGGGCCTTGTTCCCCGTGGCGGTACCACCGCCACCGCCGCCCGACCCCCCTCCCGCGGTATCGAGCTCGCCGCACGCGGTGAGCACGGCAACCGACAGGAATAGCAACTGACGACCGCTCCGCATGACCCACCTCCTGTCTCGGCTGACGGAACAGCGTCTCGCCTAGCGTAAAGAACGGTAGGCCAGGCACGAGGACGAAGTCAAGCCGGGCTTGACTCCGCCCCCTGCGAACGGGTAGGAAGGGTTTCGGCACACGGTACCCGGTTTCATGGAACGAAATACATTACCCAAGGAAGCGGGTGGGCCCTCGATCCTCAGGGTCGAAGGCCTGTCGAAATCGTTCGGAGGGACCCGGGCCCTTCGTTCGGTGAGCCTCGACGTTCTCCCCGGTGAGGTCCATGCCCTGATCGGGGAGAACGGCGCCGGCAAGACCACCTTCCTGATGATCGTCTCCGGCGTGTTCCCTCCCGACCAAGGTTGGGTTGTGGTGGATGGGCAGGAGATGCGGTTCACCACCCCGAAGGATGCCCAGGCCGCCGGGATCGGAACGGTGTTCCAGGAGCTCAGCCTGGCGCCGGCCCTGACGGTCGCCGAGAACATCTTCGCCGGAAGAGCCCCGACGCGGTGGGGGTTGATCGATCGCCGGCAGATGCACCGCAAAGCGCGGGACCTCCTGCGGCTGCTCGGATCCGATATCCCTCCGGACGCTCCGCTGTCCGATCTCGGGCGGGG
>DAITPV010000390.1:0-1809 GCA_036833435.1 Actinomycetota bacterium
GTGGTCGCCCCGGACAAGTTCGAAGGGACGCTGACCGCCCCCCAGGTGGCCCGGGCCCTGGCCGCGGGATGGCGGCGGGCCGACCGGAGAGCCGTAGTGGAGGAGGCGCCCGTGGCGGACGGGGGGAAGGGGACGCTGGACACCCTGCTGGCCGCCCTCGGGGGCCGATCCGAGCGGGTCCGGGTGACCGGCCCCCTGGGGGACCCGGTGGACGCGGGGTACGGGCTGGCGGAGACGGATCGGGGGATGACCGCCATCGTGGAGATGGCCGAGGCCTCGGGGCTGTCCCTGGTGCCCGAGCAGCGGCGGGATCCTCTGCGGGCGACCACGCGGGGAACGGGTGAGCTCCTCCTGGCCGCTGCTGGCCACGGGCCGCGACGCATCCTGGTGGGGATCGGGGGAAGTGCCACCACGGACGGCGGCGGCGGCATGGCCCAGGCCATTGGGGTCCGCCTCCTGGACGATCGCGGCGAGGACGTCGAGCCCGGAGGGATCGGGCTTCGCACCCTGGACCGGATCGACGGCTCGGGGCTCGACCGGCGGCTCCGGGACATCGAGGTCGTGGTGGCGTGTGACGTCGACAACCCGTTGCTGGGGCCGGCCGGTGCGGCACGAACGTACGGACCGCAGAAGGGCGCCTCGCCGGAGCAGGTCGTCCTCCTCGAGGACGCGTTGGCCCACTTCGCCACGGTGGTGCATCGGGACGTGGGCCTGGATGTTCGGGAGCTTCCCGGCGCGGGGGGAGCGGGAGGACTCCCCGCCGCCCTGGCCGCGCTCCTGGGCGCCAGGCTCCGTCCCGGATTCGACCTGGTGGCCGAGGCGGTCGGCCTGGATCGTCGCCTGCGCGCCGCCGACGTGGCCATCACCGGGGAGGGCCGGTACGACCGGCAGACCGAGCGGGGGAAAGCGCCGGGAGGCGTCCTTCGCCTGGCCCGGGAGGCGGGCTGCAGGACCGTGGTGATCGCGGGCCAGGTCGAGGAAGGGGTCGAGCCGCCCGCCGATCTGGTGTACTCGCTGGCCGCGCGGGCGGGTATCCGGGACGCCATGGAGCGACCTCAGGAGCTTCTGGAGGAGGCCGCCGCCGAGGCGGCCGCTACGCTGGCGGGCGATTGACATGGCCAAGACCTCCGCGATCGAGCGCTTCACCGCCGAGGCCCGGCGACTGGGCCTGGAGCCCGAGGTCCGGGAGTTCCCCCAGGGGACCCGCACCGCCGAGGACGCGGCCCGGGCCGTTGGGTGTGAGGTCGGACAGATCGTGAAGTCCCTGGTGTTCGTGGCCGGGGAGCAGCCGTTCCTGGCGCTGACCTCCGGGCCGAACCGAGCCGACATGGATCGGCTGTCCTCACTGATGGACGGCCTCCCCGTTCGGAGGGCCACCCCGGACGAGGCACGGGAGGCGACCGGGTTCGCCATCGGGGGGACCCCTCCGTTCGGACACCCACGCCCGCTCCGGGTCCTGCTCGATCGCGACCTCATGGCCCACGACGTCCTGTGGGCCGCGGCGGGGACGCCCCACGCGGTGTTCCCTATCACCCCGGGGGACCTGGTCCGGGCCTCCGGCGCCGAGCCGGCCGAATTCAAGGAGGGGTCAGCGGGGGGTTCGGGGGAGCCTCGGGTATAATCGTGGCCATGCAGACCCAAGAGAACCTTCAGACCATCCAGCTCAGCGAGGCAGCGGCAGGCAAGGTCAAGGAGCTCCTGGCCCAGGAGGGGCAGACCGACGTGGTCCTTCGAGTGGCCGTCCAGCCGGGAGGATGCTCGGGGCTTCGGTACGCCATGTACCTCGACGACAAGATCGAGGAGACCGAC
>DAITPV010000391.1:0-1798 GCA_036833435.1 Actinomycetota bacterium
GGCATAAGCTCTTGATACTGCACCAAGAATAGTGGCTCTGGACGAATGACCCAACGACCTGTTGCGTTTGGAGGTCGCCCGGCTGTCGTCCCCAGACCGCGTCGCTCGGGAGGCCGCCGACGCTGGACTGATCCGGCCCCGCCGGGTGGAGACGCTCCCCTCGGAGGCCGGGGGGTGAGAACCGGGCCGCCCGCGGGGCGACTCACCTCTCTGTTCATCGTTCTGTCGCTGGCGTTCGGGGGAGTGGCCGCCCGGCTCGTGGTCCTCCAGCTCCGCGACGCTCCCGCCTATCGAGCCATCGCCCGGGACCAGCGGATCCGCCGGATCCCCCTGGCCCCTGCTCGGGGGACGATCTACGACCGCGGGATGCACGAGCTGGCCCTGTCGCTCCCGGCGCGGGCCGTCTACGCCAACCCGGCGCTGGTCGACGATCCCCTGGAGACCGCGGACCGTCTGGCCGAGGTGCTCGACCTCCCCAAGACCGATCTCCTGGGCGCCCTGGTGAGCGGTGGCCCCTTCGTGTACCTGGCCCGGCGCGTCGACCTGCAGGTGGCCCGGCGGGTGTCGGATCTCGAGCTTCCGGGCATCGGGCTGTTGGAGGAGAGCAAGCGTTACTACCCGGGACGCGAGCTGGCGTCACAGGTGCTGGGCTTCGTGGGGATCGACGGGGGAGGACTTTCCGGCATCGAGCTCCAGTATCAGGAGCTGCTTGCCGGGCGCTCGGGCAGCGTGCTCCTGGAGCAGGACCCCGCCGGTCAGGCCATCCCACAGGGCCTCCGCGAGGACGTCGAGCCGGTTCGGGGTGACGATCTGGTCCTGACCATCGACCGCGAGATCCAGTTCCATGCCGAGCAGGCCTTGGCGGAGGCCGTCGTGGCCAACGGAGCCAAGGGCGGCATGGTCATCGCCATGGACCCCTCCACCGGCGACGTGTTGGCCATGGCCACCTGGCCGGGGTTCGACGCGAACGAGTTCGCCGAGGCCACCCCGGACCGCACCAGGAACCGGAACGTCACCGACGTCTACGAGCCGGGGTCCGTCAACAAGGTCATCACCGCCGCGGCTGCGGTGGAGGAGCATGAGGTGGGGCTTCGCGAGCGGATCACGGTCCCCGACCGGTACTACGTGGGCAACCGATGGTTCCACGACTCCCATCCCCATGCCCCCACCACCATGACCCTCACGGACATCATTGCCCAGTCCAGCAACGTCGGAACGATCATGACCGCGGAGCGCCTGGGGCAGGAGACGCTGGACCGATACCTCCGTGCGTTCGGGTTCGGCTCCTCGACGGGGATCCGGTTCCCGGGAGAGTCGAACGGGATCCTGATGCCCGAGGACGATTGGTGGTCCACGAGCATGGGGACCATCCCCATCGGTCAGGGAATCGCGGTGACCCCGCTGCAGATGCTGTCGGTGTACGCGACGATCGCCGCCGGCGGGGTCCGCGTGCCACCCCGGCTGGTGAAGGGCACCGTCGATGGCGACGGAGCGTTCCATCCCTGGTCCGTCGGCGAGCAGCGCAGGGTGGTGTCCACGCGAACGGCCCGCCTGGTGACCGGCATGCTGGCTCGGGCGGTCCAGTCGGGGACCGGGCAGGCGGCACAGATCCCCGGCTACTGGGTTGCCGGGAAGACCGGGACCGCCCGAAAGCCGCTGGAAGGGATCCGCGGGTACAGCGACCAGTACGTGGCCTCGTTCATGGGGTTCGCGCCGGCGAAGAGCCCCAGCCTGGTGGTGGCGGCCATCCTCGACGAGCCCGAGACGGTGTACGGGGGCGTGGCCGCGGCACCGTTGT
>DAITPV010000392.1:0-1795 GCA_036833435.1 Actinomycetota bacterium
AAGTCGGCGATCGCCTGGCCCAACATCATGCTGTGCATGCAGCTCTTCGATCGCCTCGTGGAGGCCTGGCCGGAGCGGAACATCGTGCCCTCACTTGCCGAGCGGTGGGAGATCTCCGAGGACGGGCTCCGGTACGTGTTCCATCTCCGAGAGGGACTGGCGTGGTCGGACGGCGTGCCGCTCACCGCTCACGACGTGGAGTACGGGGTCAAGCGGGTGCTCGACCCCGAGCATCCGGGATCATCGGTGGCCATCTACTTCGTCCTGGAGAACGGCCAGGACTATGCGATGGGCCGCAACAATGACGCGGACCGGATCGGCGTCCGTGCGCTGGATGACCGGACCGTGGAGTTCCGCCTGGCTGCGCCGGCGCCCTACTTCATGAGCGTGATGAACCGACCCGACGGCGGCCCCCAGCCTCGCCACGCCATCGAGGAGCACGGCGACTCGTGGGCCCAGCCGGATCGACAGGTTGTCAGCGGGCCCTTCCGCCAGCTAGGCCCCACGGCGGAGGGGCTCGCCCTGGCCCGGCAGGACGGATACAGAGGGGTGCGGCCCGGCAACGTCGGCCGGATCGAGTTCGTCCACATCGCCGTGGCGGACGCGGTGGAGCTGTACGACCGGGACGAGCTCGACGTCATCACCGTCCGGTACACGCCGCGGATCGCCGATCTGGTGCCTTCGTATCGAGCAGACACCGTTCAGGGCGGTGCGGGGTGGGCGTACTACGTCACCTTCGACCACCGTGGCCCCCTCGGGTCGAACCGTGACCTCCGCCTGGCCCTGGCTCATGCCGTTGACCGGGAGGCGCTGGCCGAAGCTCTGCCCTCCAACCTCATCGTGGCCACCGGCGGACTGGTCCCCCCCGCGCTGCAGGGTCACACCCCGGACATCGCCCCCCGGTTCGACGCGGATCTGGCCCGAGAGCATCTGCGTCGCTCCGGGGTGCAGGAGAGCGTATCGATCCTGGAGACGGAGGAGCGAGCCTTGATTGCCCAGGCCCTGGCGTCGATCTGGAGGGAGACCTTGAACCTCCCGGTCGAGGTGATCATCAAGCCGTTGGCCGAGCTGATGGCCGTCCCCTGGTCCTGGGATCTCGCACCGATGGTGATCTCGGGCTGGCTCCCGGGGTACCCGGACCCGGAGTACTACCTCCGGCTTCTCCTCCATTCCGAGAGCCACACCAACGAGGGCGGGTTCTCCCATCCCCAGTTCGACGAGCTCATCGAGCGGGCCCGACAGGAGCGAGACGGGCGGGCTCGACTGGAGCTTTTCCATCAGGCCGATCGCATGGCCGTGGCCGAGATGGCGGCGGTGATCCCTCTGGCCTACGGGCAAGCAACCGCGTACCTGAAACCGTGGGTCGAGGGCTGGTGGGAGTTCGGGAAGACCGACGCCTCGTTCGCCGATCTGGTGGTCACGGAGGATTCACCCAGAGCCAGCTCCTGACCGTTTTCCACAGCGAATCCAACGTGGGGACCGGCCCGGTGGCCGCAGGCGAACGGCCGGGTGAAGGCCCGGCGAACGCGGATGAGGAACGCGGGCGCATAATCGGCCGGATGGTCCAGCTTCCCACGGGGACGATCACGTTCCTGTTCACCGACATCGAGGGCAGCACCCGGCTGGTCGACCGGCTGGGCGACGGCTATGGGGAGGTCCTGGAGAAGCACCAGGCGCTGCTCCGGGAGTCCTTCGCCGCCGCCGGCGGGGTCGAGGTCTCCACGGAGGGCGACTCCTTCTTCGTGGTGTTCGAGAGCGCGCCCCGGGCCGTGGCCGCCGCCGCCGAGGCGCAGCG
>DAITPV010000393.1:0-1786 GCA_036833435.1 Actinomycetota bacterium
GGACGAAGTTGGTGTGGGCGATCGAGGAGTACGCCAGCATCCGCTTCACGTCGTCCTGGGCGATGGCCAGGATGGAGCCGACCACCATGGTCAGGGCCGAGAGGGCGAATAGCACGGGCATCATGTCCCAGCCCAACGGGCCCAGGGCTACCGAGGTCACCCGGATCAAGGCGGCGAACCCCGCCACCTTGGTCCCCGCGGCCATGAACGCGGTCACCGGAGTGGGGGCCCCCTGGTACACGTCGGGGGTCCACATGTGGAACGGGACGGCAGCGACCTTGAACCCGAACCCCACGGCCAGCAGCGCGGCGGCGGCCAGGGGAAGGGCCAGGCTTCCGGTCTCCCCCGTCAGCGCCCGGGCGATCCCCCCGATGCTGGTCGTCCCGGTGGCCCCGTACGCCAGGGCGATGCCGTACAGGAAGAATGCCGAGGAGAACGCCCCCAGCAGGAAGTACTTCAGACTGGCCTCCTGCGACGACGCCCGGCGCCAGGAGAACCCGGCCATCACGTAGAGGGAAAGGGAGAGCACCTCGAGAGCGAGGAACACCACGATGAGGTCGGCCGCCGCCGTCAGCAGGGTCATCCCCGCGGTGGCGAACAGCAGCAGGGCGTAGAACTCGCCCCGGGCCTCGCCGGTTCGGGCCAGGTAGTGGAAGGACAGCAGAAGCCCCAGGAGCGCACAGGCCAGCACCACCAGCCGGAAGTACAGGGCGAAGTCGTCGGTGGCCACCATCCCGGCCAGGACGGTGGGCCGGGGAGCGGCGGCGCCCACCAGCTGGGCGATATCCGCCACCGCCGCGCCGAGGATGCCGAGCGTGGCGAACACCGCAACCAGCCGCTGGTCGCGAGACGGCCAGATCGCATCGAAGAGAAGGACGAAGATGGCCGTCCCCGCCAGGACCAGCTCGGGAAGGATGGGGAACAGGGCCAGCTCGGGGACCTGGATGTCGGGCATCAGCCGCCCGCCTGAACAACCGTCGCCGAATCCGGCTCCACCTGGATCATCCGGGCGTGGCGATCCGCGGCCGGCTCGATCCGCTGGAGAAGCGGCCGGGGGAACACCCCGATGGCCACGATGACGGCGACCACGGGAACCAGCACGATGTACTCGCGCACCGAGAGATCAGGCGTCTCCGCCAGCTCCGGCCGGAGCTCACCGTGCATGGCTCGCTGGTAGGCCCACAGGAGATAGATGGCCGACAGGATGACCCCCAGGGCCCCGACCACCGCGAAGGCCCGGGAGGCGTCGAAGGTCCCCAGCAGGATCAGGAACTCCCCGACGAAGCCGTTCAGCCCCGGCAGGCCCAGCGAGGACAACGCCACCACCAGGAAGAACCCCGCCAGCACCGGCACCCGGGCCCCCAGGCCACCCAGCTCCCCCAGGTCACGGGTGTGGGTTCGGTCGTACAGCATTCCCACCACCAGGAAGAGGGCGCCCGTCGAGAGCCCGTGATTCACCATCTGGATGACGCCCCCGGACATCCCCTGGAGCGTCCCGGCGAAGATCCCCAGCACCACGAACCCCAGGTGGGAGACGCTGGAGTACGCCACCAGCCGCTTCACGTCCGACTGCATGAGCGCCACCACGGCCCCGTACACGATCCCGATCACGGCCAGCACCGAGACGAAGCCCCGGAAGTACACCGAGGCCTCGGGAAACAACGTGAGGTTGAACCGGATCAGCCCGTACGCGCCGATCTTCAACAGGACGCCGGCGAGGATCACGGACCCCGCGGTGGGCGCTTCGGTGTGCGCGTCGGGCAGCCAGGTATGGAGCGGGAACAAC
>DAITPV010000394.1:0-1784 GCA_036833435.1 Actinomycetota bacterium
CACGATCCGAGCGGGAAACCCGTGGCCGGGATCGAGCGGCCGGCCCTGAGCTCGGGTGGCCACCAGGAGCCCGGGCACGTCACGTGACGGAAACCGGCGCGGATACCCGGTCACCGACCGCACCGAGATGCTCCGTGCCTCCCCCGCGTGGGGCAGGAGGCGGGACAGCCACACTCCTTCCCAGTCCTGCTCGGCGTACCACCCCCCGGTGCAGTCGATCGTGGCCCGGACCCGATCCTCGAACGTGGAGAGCTCGGCGTAGGTCCACGCCCGCTCCCCCTCCGGCGTCGCCACCGTCAGCCGCCATGACGTCGGATCGATCCCGGGAACGGAGTCATTGAGCCACTGCGTGACCGGCATGGCCGACGGGTCGTGAGATCCCTGCTCGAACGACCCGGTGAACCGCCGCTCGGCTCCGGGGAGCGAGGTGAGCCGGACCACGCCCTCGGCGGCTCCGTACACCAGTCCCGCCCCTCCCAGGAGCGCTCCGGCCCGCAGGACGTTCCTTCGGGAAAGGTCGGTCCGTCGCGGCCTGATCCTGGTCCCCACCACGTGCCACACCGCAAGCGGCACCGAAGCCAGGGCCGCGCCGACGTGGATCTGCATGGCGGTGACCGGGCCGAGCTCGACGGCGATCCCCGATGCGTGAAGGATGCCGAACACCACGGCCACGACGACCAGGAACGCCAGGATCACCGATACCACCGAGCCCTCCCGTCGCCGGCGAAGGCCCCGGTGGGCGATCACCGACTTCCACGGGGCCAGGAGGATCAGGGCCAGTCCGGCAACGCCGTGCAGGACCACCACCCACCGGACCCACGACGTTCCGATCCCGTACGCCAGCGCGCCGGTGAGCAGGGCCGCGGCCAGGAGGACCAGCAACGCCAGGTTCGTGCGGCGCCCGGCCATGGATCGAGCGTACCGCCGGCATCCGCGATCCGCCGGACCGGGCGTATCCTGGCGTCGATGGCGGACGCGACCGGACCGAACGAGGTGTGGGACATGATCCGGCGAGCCGACGACCTGGTGAAGTACTCGCCCAATCGTGACCGGGACACCGCTCGGACCCAGGCACGTCAGCAGCTCGAGAAGGCCGCGGCGGCGGCCGACGCGCTCACCGACCGGAAGGCCGGCGACGCGCTGGCCGAACAGGTCAGGATCCGCCTGACGGACCTGGAGAAGGACTGATGTTCCGGAAGAAGCCGAGCACCGACGAAGCCGCCCGGATCCCTCCCGGCCAGCACCTCACCCGCGGATGGCCGGTCCTCCACGAGGAGACCATCCCTCGCTTCGATCCGCAGACCTGGCGGTTCCGGACCTCCGGTGCCGTGGAGGAAGAGACCGAGTGGACGTGGGATGAATTCCGGGCGCTGCCATCGGAGCAGATCGCCTCGGACTTCCACTGCGTCACCGGGTGGTCGAAGCTGGACAACGTCTGGGAGGGCGTGCCCTTCCGCGAGGTCGCCGCGCGGGTTCGCCCGCTCCCGGAGGCCGGACACTGCCTGGTGCGGGCTCCGTCGGGCTACATGGCCAACACGCCGTTGGACGTGCTGATGGAAGACGACGTCCTGTTCGCCTGGGGTCACAACGGAGAACCGCTCGAGCCGAAGCACGGCGGGCCGCTCCGTCTGGTGGTCCCCAAGCGGTACGGGTGGAAGAGCGTGAAGTGGGCCGTGGGTCTGGAGTTCTCCGAGCCGGACGTCCGGGGGTTCTGGGAGGAGCGCGGCTACCACAACAACGCCGAGCCGTGGGCCGTGGGTCTGGAGTTCTCCGAGCCGGACGTC
>DAITPV010000395.1:0-1761 GCA_036833435.1 Actinomycetota bacterium
GGTCAGCCCCATCTCCACCAGGTGGAGGAGATGCACGGGGAGCATGCAGTCCTCTCGTTCGCCGGGGTATACCTCGAAGGTGAGGTTGTCGGTGCCCACCGCGGCCACCTCACGACTGTGGAACCACTCCACGGTCTGCATCGACGGGCCCGCCGCCGGCGCCGCGTATCGCTTCTTGTCGCCGTCCTTGAGGACCTGCATCTGGCCGGTGCGGAGCAGGACGATGTCCCCGGCACCCACGGTGAGACCTCCCAGCCGCTCCGCGGCGTTCAGATCCTCGGCCGTCAGCGCCGTGCCGCCCTCTACCCGGTCGACGCCCAGGGCCCGGGCCACGTCCAGGAGCACTCCCCGGCCGGCCAGGGTCCCCACCTTGTCGATCCCGCCCCGGGCCGCTCCCGAATCGTCCACCGAGGAGACGGGGAACCCGTTGTACAGCCGTCCGTCGTAGCTGACGTGGGCCAGCGAGTCCCAATGCGTGGCCGCCTGGAGCCCCATGGTCACCACGTCGTCGCTGATGGAGATCTGGGAGGGGTCGCCGGCCAGCGGCTGGTTGACGGCGATCATGGTCCGTTCCGGATTGACCCGTCCGAGGACGGCGCCCGTCTGGGGCCCGTCGGGCGAGAGCGGCAGGGCCAGGGAAAACCGCCTCCCGGTCCTCACCAGGGCCGCGGCCGAGCGAACGGCGTCCGGGGTGATGAGGTTGAGGGTCCCGATCTCGTCGTCGGGACCCCAACGGCCCCAGTTGTTCACCCGCTCGGCGAGATCGTGGAACTCCTGGGGAAGGGGCACGGAGGGGAGCATCCTCGACCCCGCGCTCACCGTCAACGCGCGCCCGCAGAGGAGGGGCTCACCCCGATGCTAGGATCTGACACACCGTCAGGAAATCTACGCCATGAGCGACCCCCAGCGCCTCGACGTCACCGGCCGTCCGGTGGAGCCTCGAGCCATCGATCTCGAGCGGTTCTTCGACGCTCGAATCATCGCGGTGATCGGAGCCTCCGACAGCCCCGGGAGCGCGGGGACCCTCAACTACCGGCTGATCCGGGACTGGTCGAAGTCCCTGGGACGCCGGGTGTTCCCGGTCAATCCCAATCGCGAGGAGGTTGACGGCGAGCGCTGCTACCCGTCGGTGGCGGACATCCCCGAGGACGTGGACGTGGCGGTGATCCTGGTGAGCTCGGCCACGGAGCCGCTGAAGGACGCCATCGGGAAGAACGTCCCGTTCGCCGTGGTCTTCGCGGCGGGGTTCGCCGAGTCCGGCGAGGACGGCACCGCCCGTCAGGCCGAGATCGAGGCCCTGGTCCGGGACAACGACATCCACCTGCTGGGCCCGAACACCACCCTCAACGCGTTCCAGCCGTTCCGCCGGGATCTGCCGGGAAAGCGGATCGGGCTGATCACCCAGAGCGGCCATCAGGGCCGCCCGATCTACCAGGCCCAGGAGATCGGCATCCCCATGGAGGGATGGGCGCCAACCGGGAACGAGGCCGACCTGGAGTCCGCCGACTTCATCCGGTGGTTCGCCGACCGCCCGGAGGTCGGGGTGGTGGCCGGGTATATCGAGGGGTTCAAGGACGGCCGCACCCTGGCCCTGGCCGCGGACCACGCCCTCAAGCGAGGGGTCCCGCTGGTGTTCGTCAAGGCCGGGCGCACGGAGGTGGGACGGTCGTGGGTCAAGACCCACGCCGCTCACCTGGCCGGCTCGGACGCGGTCATGTCCGCGGTGTTCGGGCAGTACGGGGTCACCCGAGTGGAAGGGCT
>DAITPV010000396.1:0-1745 GCA_036833435.1 Actinomycetota bacterium
CATCAGGCCGGGCCGTTCGCGGGGGGATCGTGCGCGATCAGCCGGAGAAGACGATCGTGATCCAGATCCGGCCGTCGCCACCCGTTGCCACGCCCACACCAACCTTCTCGAACTGTGGGCGCAGCACGTTTTCGCGGTGCGGTGCGCTCGCCATGAACGCGTCGTGGAGGATCGGCAGTGAAGGTCCGACCCCAACGTTCTCACCGGCGATGGAGAACTGAACGGTCCTGAGGTCCGTCGCCAGGTTCGGGTTGTGGTACAGGGAGTTGGCCTGTGCCATCTCGGCGCTGTGGCGCCGGGCGATGGTGACCAGGCGGTTGCCCATGTGGAGCGTGCGGAGCCCGTGGTTCATCCGCGCACCGTTGATGTATCCACGGAAGGACGACTCGTCCTCGTTGGCGAGCCGGTGCCTCCGCTGAGCGAGAGCGGGCTCGGAGCCCACGAAGCCCACGAGCCAACCGGTTCCCAGAAGTGCTGCGAGAGAGAGACCCGCGATGCGGGCTCCTGTACTTCTCTGCGTCCGTACCATCTCGGCCCCCCAAGCTCCTGGTCCCTCCCAGAGCCCGGATGGCCCTGATCCTTCGGCAGCTCGGCCGCCTTGCCCCTCTCGGGGTGTAGGCCCGGAGCTTTGCGTCCCACCGTTTCCGGTGGTTTGCCGTTTCGGGACCTGCCTTCCCCCGAGTTATCGGCCCGAGGTCCGGGGGGCTTGAGCGGGTTTTTTGAGAGGCCGCACCCGGGGGAGGCGGGAAAGCCGGACGGAGAGGTCGAGGAGCTCAGCCGGCCAGGAAGGACAGAACAACCGTTCGGGTGTTGTTTTCCCTGTTGGTGTCCACCACCACCACCCGCTGCCAGGTCCCCAGGACCACCTCTCCGCCGGCCACCGGCAGGACCAGCGACGAGGGGACCATGGCGGGGAGCAGATGGTCGGCGCCGTGCCCCGGGGAACCGTGGCTGTGGGCATACCGGCCGTCCCGAGGCAGGAGCCGCTCGATGGCCTCCTCGAGATCCTCCTCGGATCCGGCTCCGGTCTCGATCAACGCCACGCCGGCAGTGGCGTGGGGAACGAACACGTTCAGCAGCCCGTCCTCTCCCCCTTCCCGGGCGAAGCGCACGACTCCTTCGGTGATCTCGACCACCACCCGGTCCCGGGTGTCCACCGAGAAGCGGGTGGTGCGCATCAGCCCATGCGCGAGCCGTCGGGAACCGGCCGGTCAGGTTGCACCAGCACGACGGTATGCCCCTCTGCGTACACGCCCAGGGTGAGGACCTCCGAGACGAAGGGCCCCACCCGAAGCGGAGGGAAGTTCACCACCCCCAGGACCTGCCTCCCCACAAGCTCCGGAGCGTCGTACAGGTCCGTGATCCGGGCGCTGGACGCCTTGACGCCGATCTGTGGGCCGAAGTCGATCCACAGTTTGTAGGCGGGGGAGCGGGCCTCGGTGAAGGGCTCGCACCGGACCACCGTGCCGGCACGGATATCCAGGCGTTCGAGGTCCTCCAGGACCGCCCCGGCCATCAGAACAGGGCGCTGGCCAAGCGGGGGCGGAACTCACGGGTCAAGGCGTGCTCGTCCCCGAGGACCTGGAAGATCTGGAGGATCGCCTCCCGGGCCGCATCGCGGTCCTCGCCGCCTTCCGCGATGTGACCGAGGAGCCGCTCCAACGCAGCTCGATGGTCGCCTTCCGCCGCGGCCCTGGCCGCCGCCGCAACCGGGCTCCCGTCCGCCGCAGCCGCCTGGAGCTCCA
>DAITPV010000397.1:0-1713 GCA_036833435.1 Actinomycetota bacterium
GGAGACCTAGCCCCCCGAGTCCTCGGCTTCCGCCAGGCGGTCCCGCACCCGGCGGTTGACCTCGCCGCCGTCCACGCCGCCCTGGGCCTTCCCCATCACCTGGCCCATGACCTTTCCGACATCGCCGGGCCCGGTGGCGCCGGTGGCCGCGATGGCCTCCTCGATGAGGGCATCGACCTCCTGGTCAGACAGGCCGGCGGGCAGGAACTCTTCCAGGACGGCCTGCTCGGCCCGTTCCTTGTCCGCGCGGTCGGTACGTCCCCCTCCCTCGTACGCCTCCGCGGCCTCCCGGCGGCGCTTGACCTCCCGGCGCGCCACCTGCACGAGCTCCTCCTCGGTGAGGTCGTGGCCCAGCTCGACCTCCCGGTTCCGAACGGCCGCGGCCAGCAGCCGGAGGGTGGACAGGCGGATGCGGTCGCCGGCCTTGAGGGCCTGCTTGATCCCCTCGGTCAGTCGGTCGCTGATCTCCCCCACTACAATCCCTCCACCGTGCTCGTCCCCGTCCTTCTCGTGCTGCTCGCCGTCGGCCTGGCGATCGTCGCGTACGCGGTGTTCGTGGAGCGCCGTTGGTATCGATTGGGCCGGTACCGGCTCGACATCCTACCGGGGGGTCGGAGCCTCGACGTTCTCCATCTCTCGGATCTGCACATCACTCGAGGCCAGGAGGACAAGGGCCGGTTCCTGGCTTCGCTGCCGGCCGCCGACATCACCGTGGTGACCGGCGACATGCTCGGGGAGCCGGAGGCCGTGGACGACACGGTCCGGATGCTCCGCCCCGTCCGTGGCCGCCTGGCGTCGTTGTTCGTGCTGGGGTCCAACGACCTGTACACGCCGCGGCCGCTCAACTACATCCATTACTTCGTCTCGCCCCGCAACCGGAAGCGGCGGCCCGCAAAGCAGGGCAGGGGACGGGACCTGGTCCGGGCACTCGAGAACGATGGGTGGGTTCACCTGGCCAACCGGAAGCTCGAGCTCGACGGGTTGCCGATGGAGATCGTGGGGCTGGACGATCCGCACGTCCACCGCAGTGACATCCGGGTCGCACGACGGGAAGAGCCGGACACGTTCGGCTTGGCGGTGGTGCACTCGCCCGACCCCGCCCCCGAGCTGGTGGCGCTGGGGTACGACCTGGTGATCGCCGGCCACACTCACGGAGGACAGGTGCGCCTCCCGTTCGCCGGCGCACTGGTGAGCAACTGCACGATCCCCACCCGACTGGCCAAGGGCCTGGCCCGCTTCGGGCCGGCCTACCTCCACGTGTCTCCGGGTCTGGGGACCAGCAAGTACGCGCCCTTCCGGTTCCTGTGCCGGCCGGAGGCCACGCTCCTGGAGCTGGGTCCGCGAGGAACGGGTCGCGAGCCGGGCTAGGAGGCGCTCGACGTACCTCGGAGGAACACGGCCAGTGCGCTGAGATCCTCCCCGGCCATCCCCGCGTCGATCGCTCCCCGCACCACCCCTCGGTTCGTGGCCGCCTGGTCCATCCTCACCCCCGACTCCTGGGCCAGCCCCAGGATCAGGTCGAGGTCCTTGGCGACGAGGTCGAGGCTGAAAGCCACCGGAGCGTCCTCGGGGTGCTCGAAGGCCGCCCGCTTGTAGTGGACGAACGGCGCCCCGGTCGCCCCGGTGGCGAACACCTCGTACGCCACGGCCCGTTCGACGCCGGCCCGCTCGGCGAGGACGAGCGACTCGGAGAGCGCCACGTTCAGGCCGCGC
>DAITPV010000398.1:0-1685 GCA_036833435.1 Actinomycetota bacterium
TCATCGTGATCATGTTGGTGACGAAGTAGGAGAAGTCGAAGGCCTGGCCCAGGAGAGCCACCGCCCCGATGGCCACCACGATGGCCACCACGGCCAGGAGGATGGGCACCACCGCGGCCACCACGGCGCCGAACACCACCAGAAGCACGATCAGGGCGGCGACGATGCCGATCGACTCACCGGTCCGCAGGTCCTCCTCGGCGATCGCGCTGAAGTCATCGTTGATGGTCACCGGTCCGGCCACCAGGACCTCGGTCCCTCCGCCGGTGTGCTCGACCGCTACTGCGCGAAGCTCCTCGACGAACTCGGTGGCCTCATCGAGGGAACCCGCCATCACCGCGTTCACCAGCGTGGCGTGACCATCCTCCGAAACCATGGTGGGGTCGTCGGTGTCATAGAAGGTCACCGTCTGTTCCACGCCACCGATCTCTCCGACGGACTGCTGGACCTCCCGGACCTGGGTCTCGAACTCCTGGTCCTCCACCGTGAGGTCCGGAGACCGGACGATGTACAGCTCCACGAGCTTCTCGGGTCCTCGCACCCGCTCCAGGAGGCGATCGGCCTTGACGGACTCCGGCTCGTTGGTGAAGTCGAAATCGGTGGTCAGCACCCCGGACAGGAGCCGGGAAGTGATGAATCCCGCGGCCAGCAGGAGGACCACCCAGGTGGCGATGGTGGTCCACGGCCGCCGGGCGCTGGCCCGTGCCAGGGTCTCGGTGTTGAGCTTCATCGCTCCTCCTTTTCTGGATCGGGGGCCCGCTCGCCCGGTGAGGTCAGTGTCGGAGCACCCCTGGCGAGCTACCCCCCGAGCCCCCTGCTCGACCGCTCCACGGGCCAGTGAGCGGATTTACAGTGTATGCTTACGCCGTATGGGAGGCTACACGTACGCTGTAAGTCCTGTCAAGGGAGGCTCGTGGAACAGGTCGTGAACGAGGCACCGGCCCGAACGCCGCTCACCCGAAACCGGATCATCGAGGCGGCGCTTCGGCTCTCCGATGCCGAGGGTCTGGAGGCCGTGTCCATGCGCCGGCTGGGCCGGGAGCTCGGCGTCGAGGCCATGTCCCTGTACAACCACGTGGAAAGCAAGGAGGCCATCCTCACCGGCGTCCTGGAGCGGGTGCTGGCCGAGTTCGAGCTCCCCGAAGGGCCACCGGGCGACTGGATGGAGCGTTCACGCGAGCTGCTTCGCCGGTTCCGGGACCTCCTGCTCCGCCATCCGGGGTCCATCCCATTGTTCAGCGAGCACAACGGCCCGATCACCGACCCGCGGGCCCTGCGCCCCATCGAGGTGGCCCTGGAGACCCTCCGCCGGGGGGGACTCTCCCAGGAACAGACCATCCACGCGTATCGCGCGTTGGTGGGGTTCGTGGTGGGGAACGTGGTCCTCGAGGTGGGCGGGTTCCTGAACCCCGAGGCCCAGGATCCCGGCCACATGCAGCAGATGCTGAAGGCCATCCCCGCCGATGAGATCGACCGGTTCCCCAACCTGATCGAGATGCTTCCCGCGCTCCACGAGTGCGTGACAGGTCGATGTTTCGCGTGACGATGATGAGCACCATCCCGGTCGCCGCGATGGCAACGACCGACGTCTGGACGGAAAGGTTCCACATGTTCCTCGGCGTGAGGAAGTCGCCGTCGGACATGAAGTGGGACGCGACCCAGATCGCGCCGAGCGCCAGCAGCAT
>DAITPV010000399.1:0-1676 GCA_036833435.1 Actinomycetota bacterium
ACCGGGGCGATCGACCGGGGCGCGGCCACCGAGTCGGCCCTGACCGCGACCGGAGTGACCACCCCCACGGTGCCTCCCTCGGCAACCAGGCTGCTCGTCCCCAGCGGAACCACCCTGGTGGACACCTGGAAGGTCCATGTGTTCTCGCTGGCCCCGCCCGTCGCGGCCGAGGTCGAGGTCGACGCCGCCACTGGTGCCGTGCTGAGCATCACCGACGACCGGGTGACGCTCGACGGCACGGCCACGGTTTTCGACCCGAACGCCATCGTGGCGCTCGAGGACTCCTCGGTCCGGCAGCCCGGTGAGGACGTCGGCGCGGACAGCGACCTGGACAGCCCGGAGCTGACCGCAGCTCGCACCACGCTCCCCGTCCGCGAGGTCGACCCCTCCTTGCTCGCCGCAGGACAGATGCTGGGACCGTGGGCCGACGTCCGTGGCCCGGCCGGGCTCGATGCCGACGGGACGTTCGAGTACACACGGAGCGACCCCAGGTTCGAGACCACCATGGCGTACACCCACCTGGACCGGGTCCAGCGGTACTTCCAGGCGCTGGGGTTCACCGGAGCGGCCGGGGTAAACGCCGAGCCCCAGGACACGTACACGATGCCCGTCCTCGGGTTCGACAACAGCTTCTACCAGCCCGGCAACGACCTGATGGCCTTCGGCGCCGGTGGCGTGGACGACGCCGAAGACGCCGAGGTGATCCTCCACGAGTACGGCCACGCCGTGCAGGACGCCCAGGTCCCTGGATGGGGCGAGACCCACGAGGGCGGGTCGATGGGCGAGGGGTTCGGAGACTTCCTGGCCGGAACGTTCTATGCGGGGTCGATCAGCGGGGGGTTCCAGGACGCGTGCATCGCCGACTGGGATGCCACGTCGTACTCGACCGACGACCCGCCGTGCCTCCGCCGCCTGGACGGCACGAAGCACTACCCCGAAGACATGGATGGCGAGGTTCACGCCGACGGGGAGATCTGGTCGGCGTTCCTCTGGAGGATCCGCAACACTCTGTCGCGAGGCAATGGCAGGCCGCTCCCCCGGACCACACTGGTGGGCCCACCCTCGAAGCGGCTCCCCAAGTCCGAGATCCAGGCCGCCAACGCCATCAAGCTGGTGCTCACCTCGCACGAGTTCCTGACCCCGAGCGCCGACTTCGGTGACGCGGTGGCCGCCCTGCGGATAGCCGCCCAGGCGCTGCACGGCAAGGGCTGGGTCAGGACGGTGGAGAAAGCTGCGAGGACGTTCGGCCTGCCGCAGAGCTGAGCGTTACCGAAGCACGAACCACCACACGAAGACTGCGGCGATCCCTCCCAGGGTCAGGACCACCGACAGCACGATGCGTATCGGAGAAGCGGTGGCCTGCTCCACGACCACCTTCCCACCCCGCTTGGCCTTGTCCAGGGCCCGCTCGGCCCAGGCGTACTCCGAGGCCAGGATGGCAAGTCCGCCCAGGATCACCAGGACACCGGGGCCCGGGGTGACCATCATGATCCCCCCCGCGATGAGCAGGGCGAACCCGGCCACGGTGATGGCGATGCGTTTGCCGCTGCGGCCGATGAACCGGACGATCTGCGAGAACGGGTTGAGGTCCAACCTGGGCGGATTATCCCCGAGCGGTCACGTGCCCATCGGGTGCCACACCGTCTTCATCTCCATGAACGACGTGACGGCGTAGG
>DAITPV010000400.1:0-1674 GCA_036833435.1 Actinomycetota bacterium
GGCCGATCCCCGTCCCGATGACCGAGATGGCCAGCAGGTACTCGATGGTGGCCCCGAGGCCGTTGATGAACCCTCCCCACACACCGAGGCCCCGCCGTCCGAAGGCGTACGGCCCGCCCGTAGCCGGAATCGCCGAGGCCATCTCCGAGATGCCGTACACCATGAACGTGTACATGATGGCCATGAGGATCGACGCCAGGAGCATGCCCCCGACGCCCTGGGCGAATCCGAACTGCCACCCGTAGTACTCGCCGGAGATGACGTAGGCGATCCCCAGGCCCCAGATCAGCCAGGCTCCGGCCTTCCGCTCGAGCTTGCGCTGGTCCAGGTAGTCCTGGCCGACCCGCTCGTATTCGACGACCCCGACCTTCTCGACCCGGGGCTTTCCTCCCTCACGGTCCGCCATGCGCGGCCTCCCCCTTAGAGACAACGAAAGGGACGGCAGAACCCCGCGGGTCCGACCGTCCCGATGAGCGCATCCGCTCCATTTGTCTGACCAATCTCGGTACCAGGGAATCCTAAGAAGGCCAACGGGCGCGTGTCAAATTGACGGCCCCCGGCCCTCTGGCTACAGTTGTCAGACAAATGCCCAGAGAGAAACCCGGAAGCCGGAGCACGGTGGTCAGGGAGCAGCTGGTCGGCCGGATCGAGTCCGGCCACTGGCGCCCCACTGAGCGCCTTCCCGCCGAGCCCGCCCTGGCCGCCACGCTCGGGGTGAGCCGGGCCACCCTCCGGGAGGCCCTCCGCTCCCTCGAGGAGGACGGGTTCGTGAACCGGATCCAGGGGTCCGGGACGTTCGTCACCTACCGGCCCCGGCTCAAGAACAACCTCGACATCAACTTCGGCGTCACCGACCTGATCCGGTCCATGGGGATGGAGCCCGGCGCCACATCGATCCTTCGCTACCGGCGGGCGCCGACAGAGGACGAGGCCGCGGGGCTGTCGCTGGCCCCCGGCGCCGAGGTGGTGTGCCTCGAGCGGGTCCGGACCGCCGACGGGCGTCCGGTGGTCTTCTCGGTGGACGCGATCCCCGCCGGGCTCGTGGACGCCCATCCGGGATCCGAGGAGCGGCTGGGCGATGGATCGATCTACGGGTTCTTCGAGGAGCTGGGGCTGGCGGTGCGTCAGGGCGTGGCGTCCATCTATCCCCAGAACGCGGACGCCGACCTGGCCGCCAAGCTCCGGGTCCCCCAGGGGACCCTCCTCCTGTACCTGCTCCAGGTGGACTACGACGCGGTGGGGGGAGCGATCCTCCTCTCCCACGAGTACCACCTGGCCGATGCGTTCGAGATCACCGTGGTCCGGCGAGGTCCGGGCCCCCGGACCAAGGAGCCTTCGTGAACACGGGGAAGCGCATGCGGATGAAGAGGGTGATCGATCCCGACGGCGTGTCGATCATCTGCGCACTGGATCACGGGATGACCTCCCCCACCTTCCTGGAGCCGCTGGCCGACATCCAGGGCAGGACCGCCGAGGCCGTGGCCGGCGGCGCCAACGTGATCATGATGAGCAAGGGGATGATCCGGCTGGCCGAGCCGGCCTTCGCTCGGGAGACCGCGCTGGCCCTCCTGCTGTCGGCATCGGCCAACGCCGGGCAGGAACGGCCGTCGATCGTCCAGGTGGCCGAGGTCGAAGAGGCGAACCGGCTGAGAGCCGACGCCGTGGTGCTCTTCG
>DAITPV010000401.1:0-1657 GCA_036833435.1 Actinomycetota bacterium
TCGGAACCCGTCCCACTTGGGCTCGTACCGCCACCCCTCGCCGCTGGGGACCTCCTTTTCCAGCTTGGCCAGCATCGGCTCGACCGGGGGTTTGACCGGGAGCGTCATCGGAGCGACTCCTCCAGGAACTCCAGGACCACTCGGTTGAACTGCTCCGGCTCCCGAACGTTGGGCAGGTGGTCGGTGCCCTCGATGATCGCCCGGCGGGCCCCCGGGATGCCGGCCACCAGGACCTCGCCCATGGCGGCGATCTCCTCGATGTCGCGATCGCCCCACACCACCAGGGTGGGCACGCCGATCTCCCCGAGCCGTTCGATGGCCCTCGGCTCGACGGCCTCCCGGAGCTCGTCGTTCTCGATCGACTGGGCGAACTCGTTCTCGTGGGCGATCTGCCGTTGCCGGTCGTCGTCACCGGTCCGCAGTGGAGTGAAGATGTCGAGGTAGATGTCGGTAGCGGCGGCCAGGTCTCCGGCTCGGGCCAGGGCCTCGGCCTCCTCCTCGCGGGCGTCGAGCTCCGGCCGCCAGCCATCCCATCCCCGGACGCCAGCGCCCACCAGGACCAGGGCGGTGACCCGTTCCGGCCGGGCCAGCGCGACGTCGATGGCCGTGTACCCGCCGAAGGACAGCCCCACCAGGGCGGCCCGCTCGAACCCGGTGGCGTCGGTCACCGCCACCACGTCGTCGACGTCGTGGAACGTCTCGGTGAGCGGATCGGATCGACCGAAGCCTCGAAGGTCGAACCGCATCACCCGGAACCGCTCGGTGAACGCCTCCCACTGCCGGTCCCACATCCGGCCGTCCCACAGCCCCCCGTGGAGCAGGACCACGGGTGGGCCGTCACCGGCGATCTCGTGGTAGAGGCGAGCTCCGTCCGCGGTGGCGGCGAACCCCGATGTCATCCGGACTCCAGGATACGGTCGGTGGCGGCGGCCAGGTCGTCGGCTCGGAGCACGCCGGGGCCGGGATCGTGGTCGGACCCCGGCAGGAGCCCGTGCCCGGTGCGGACCACGATGGGGCGCACACCGGCCGCCCGGGCCGCACCGGCGTCGACCGGATGGTCGCCCACCATCCACGAACGCTCCAGATCGAGATCGAGCTCGGCGGCCGCCCGGGTAATCATGCCGGGGCCGGGCTTCCGGCAGTCGCACGGGCCGGTGATGTCGGGGTGGTGGGGGCAGAAGTACCAGGCCTCGATGTCGGGTGCTCCCTCGGCTCGCAGGAGCTCCGCGGCGTGCGCGTTGACCGCTCGGACGGCGTCCTCGCCGAAGAGCCCTCGGGCCACTCCGGCTTGGTTGGACACCACGACCAGGGCGAAGCCCGCGGCTGACAGTCGTCGCAACGCGTCGGCGACCCCGGCGAGGATCACCACGCCATCCGGCTCGCCGAGGTGTCCCACCTCGTCGATGAGCGTTCCGTCACGGTCCAGGAAGACCGCGGGTCTCACGGCGACGGTTCGGCCAGCGCGCACAGCAGGTGGCCCACGGTGATGTGGCCCTGCTGCACCAGGCCGCTGGTCTCACCCGGAAGGTGGAGACACGCGTCGGCTTCCTCGTCGAGGGGGGAATCCGTCGGCCCGACCAGGGCCACCACCCGGATCCCGGCTCGCCGGGCTTCCCGGGCGGCCCTCACCACGTTCTCGGACCGGCCGCTCGTCGAC
>DAITPV010000402.1:0-1634 GCA_036833435.1 Actinomycetota bacterium
GAGATCGTACGGCGAGAGCTCCACGGTCACCTTGTCTCCGGGCAGTATCCGGATGTAGTGCTTGCGCATCTTCCCCGAGATGTGCCCCAGGATCCGGTGGCCGTTCTCCAGATCGATCCGGAACATGGTGTTGGGGAGGGCCTCCACGATCGTGCCCTCCACCTGGATCGTGGACTCCTTCTTGGGACCGGCTCGGTCCTCGCGCTTGGCGCGTTCCGCGGCCGTAGGAGGCCGCCTCGTCCCCGACCGCCTGGGAGGCGGCCGTCCTCGTCTTCTTCTCGCCACTCGGTTCCCGTCCTCTTAAGAGGAGTTCAGGGTAGCAGACACTCCTTTATGTCACTCCGAACCCCGTCATCAGCGCGCGCAGCGTCAACCCGAAGCAGAAGAACGAAGCTACGGCGAACGGCACCCATGGCCGGTGCGAGAAGGCCTCTCGGGCCATGACGTGGGCCGTCGTCAAAACCAAGGCCGGGAAGATGGCCCCGTAGACGTAGTGGAGCAGCGACGACCTCCCGCCGATCAGCAGCAGGACTACGCCCACCAGGGCCTGGACCAGCACGGCTCCCTGGACGAAGCCCAGCACCCACCAGAACGGCCGGCCCGGGCCGCGGCGGACGATCCACGTTGCCAGACCCCACAACCACAGGAGCCCGAATGCCCCGACGATCGACCACCCGGCTATGACGTGGATCAGACGCACGGCGCCGATTATCCGGGTCCAGGCCGAGAAGCGTTAGCAATCTTGGACAAGTAAGTCCGATTCGTTCAGAAAAATGTAACTAGTTCAATTGAGCTATTGCTACTTATTGGCTGCCGGAACACGCTTGCATTCAGCCGAGTTCACTATCCATCAATCGAATTCAGAAGGGAAGTACAGTGAACAACACCAGACACCTGGAACGGCATGGACCCATGCGCCGGAGCGCCTCCATCGTGGGGATGAGCCTGGTTGTCGTGGCCCTGGTGGGCGGTATGGTCACTCCCGCCGCCGCGTCGCAATACGAATTCCTAGGTGGATCCGCTGTGACGATCCCCGCCACGGGCACCGGGCCGGAGAAAGCGGACCCCTACCCCTCGTCACTCAACGTGACCGCGGCGTGTAACGCGGTGGTCGACGTGGACCTGTATCTCACGGGCCTTACCCACGCGCGGCCCGACGACATCGACATCCTCCTGGAGGGCCCCGGGGGCCAAAACGCCACCGTGATGGCTGACGTCGGCGGCAGCAACCAAATCATTGACATTAACCTCGGCCTGGACGACGAAGCCGCCAACCCGCTGCCGGACAGCACGACCCTTACGCAGGGCGCTTACCAGCCCACCATCGCCGACGACGGCTCGTTTGACTCGCCGGCGCCCACCCCCTCGGGGGACTCGAAATTGGCGGTGTTCGACGGAACCGATCCAAACGGGACGTGGAACCTGTGGATCATGGACGACGAAAGCGCCCAACGCGGGGAATTCGACTCATGGTCCCTCTTCATCACCTCGAAACGAACCTCGGAGATCTGCATCCCTGGAGCCGAAACGCACTTGGGGGTGGCGGCTCCGTACCCCGACACCACCTCGGTCTCGGGCCTGGGCCCGCTCACGGACGTGAACCTGGTCCTCACGGGAGTGAGCCACCAGAACAT
>DAITPV010000403.1:0-1611 GCA_036833435.1 Actinomycetota bacterium
GTGCTCGACGTCCGCGAGAAAGACGGACTGGTCCTGGTCTCGGTCCGCGTCCGCCCCCGGTCGCGTCCCGGCGTCTCGCTCACGGACGGGGGACTGGTGATCTCCGTCGCGGCCGCCCCCGAGAAAGGCCGCGCCACGGAGGAGGGCCGCCGGGCCCTGGCCGCCGCCCTCGAGGTACCGCCTTCCAGTGTCGAGCTTCGGAGCGGAGCGGCCGCCAGGCGGAAGGTCTTCGTGGTGTCGGGCCTGCCGGTCCTCGATGTCCGCCAACGGCTTCTCGCCGCGACGAGGCCTTAGCCTGTCAGTTCCACCTCGCGGAGGACCAGGTTGTCGAACTCCACCTCGAGGCTGGGGTTCTCGGGCCCGTCGCCGGTGCGGAACGGGTTGGCGAAGAGCGCCAGCGAACCGGCGGCGTACGTGGAGTCCTCGGCCTCCACGAGCTTCTCGCCGTCGGCGTACAGGGCGATCCTTGAGCCGATGCAGTCGAGACGGAGCCGGTTCGGTTCACTGAATCCCACGGTGATCGCCGTTGTGTCGGTCCGGGCCAGCTCCTGCCATCCTTCGCCGGGCGTGTCCTGACGGACGATCCCCGCCTGGGTCGTGCCGTCCACCTCGCTGACGAAGCCGTAGTAAAACCTGCCGGTCACCCGGTCCCGCCGGCAGGCCAGGCCCCAGGCTGCGCCCCCGTCGCCACGGATCGGGGTCACGTCCACCTCGAGGCTCACATCCTCAAGGTCGTCCAGGCTCCGGCCATCCGCGACGATGCCCTCGCTGTTCCCCCCGGCCACATATCCCTCGTCCACTTGGGCGATGGCCTCAACGACCAGCGTCCCTTGGTCGGTGTACGCCGAGGTCCGGCTCCCGAAGACGTTCGAGCTCGTCTGGGACGCCTCGCCCCCCAGCCACCCGTTCTCGGGGCTGGAGAAATCGTGCTCGTAGATCACCGTTCCCGGTGGTGCCGGGGCGACGGTCGGCTCCAGCAGATCCTCGCCGGCCTCCTCGAGGGAACTCGTGGCCACCGGTGTCGGCTCCGTGGGGGCCGAGCCGCCATCACTCGGTGTGGGGCCTCCGCTCAGGACCTGGGTGAGGACCAGCCCGAGGATCGCGACGCCGATCGCCCCGCCGACGAACGCTCGATACACGAGCTACGCCGACTGAGAGCCGAACGCCCAGAGCTCCGAGAACCCGCCGCACTCCAGGCTCTCGTGGCTCGACCCCGTGAGCACGATCTCCTCGACCCCGGAGATCGGCGGGATCCGGTGCACCTGGGAGGTGATCCCCGAGCCCCGCGACTCGATGGTATGCAGGGGGCTCCCGCCGCCATCGAGCAGGTCGATGGTCCAGTGACCGAACCCGAACCCGGTCGGGAACTCCGGATGCTGCTCGTTGCCGTAGAACTCCAGCCGGGTGATGGTGGCCGGCGCGGTCAGGGACAGCGTCCACGTGGTGGTGCCATCAGCTCCGGGCCCCGCGCTGAACCACGACGTCGTCATGTCCCCGTCGTTGCTCAGGTTCGGCGGATAGTCACCGCTGAAGATCGACGAAGCTGCAGCGGAGGCGCCCAACGACAGGTTGACGACCTCCGCCGGTGGCGACGGGCTTGGGGACTCGCTG
>DAITPV010000404.1:0-1594 GCA_036833435.1 Actinomycetota bacterium
ATCGATGGTGACGACCCGATCGTGGCGTTCGTGTACGTCGTTCCCGACAACGCCAGGCGCCGTTCCACCGGCCACGCGTCGGGCCAGCGTTCCAGGACGTTCCAGCCGCCGCCGTCGTACACCACCGTAACGATGGCCGCCGGAGGGTCCGGCCTGCGGGCGGCGGGCATCAGGGCCTCACGAAGACTCCGGCCGTCGGGAGCTTCGAACTCGAACCCCATCAGCTCCGCGAACGTGGGCGTCAGGTCCGCCACGCTGACCGGTCGCGTGGGGCGGACCCCGGATCGAACGTACCCGGGGCCGTACAGGATGATCGGGACCCGCTGATGATATGACCACGGGGTGGCGTGGGTGGTGCGCGGGTCGAACGGACCCCTTAGGCCGCCATTCCACTGAGCCACCACGTTCCACGGCTCCGGGACCAGGGCGATCTCCCCGGAACGGCCGTGCACGTATCCGCGGATGAGGCTGCGGACGACGTCCGTCCCCAGGTTCCGGGCCATGTCCATCAGCCCCGGCGGCTCGGCGGCATCCCCGGCCGAGGTGCACCCGGGCAGCACCATGAGGAGCGCGAACGCCGCGGCCAGCCGCGAGCGAGTCAGAAGGGAGGGCGTCACCGGTGCCTTACAATAGGGCGTCCTTCAGCGGAGGAACCAAAAACCCATGCGCATCCTGATCCTTGGCGGCGACGGCTACTTGGGATGGCCGACCGCGTTGCGGTTCGCACAGCGGGGCCACGAGGTCCACGTGGTCGACAATTACCTGCGCCGCCGGGCCGTCCGTGAGAACGGCGGGGACTCCCTGACCCCCATCGGGGATGTCCTCCCCACTCGATTGGCGGCGTGGCGGGAAGTGGACGGGCCCGAGATCGGCGTCACGGAGGGGGACCTCTGCGATCACGCCGTGGTCGAGGAGGTCTTCGATGCCTCCCGGCCGGAGGTCATCGTTCACTACGGTGAGATGCCGTCGGCGCCCTACTCGATGGCCTCTCGGGAACACGCCGTGTTCACCGAGTACAACAACGTGGTGGGGACTCTGAACGTCTTGTTCGCCATGCGGGACCTGGCCCCCGACGCCCACCTGGTGAAGCTGGGAACCATGGGCGAGTACGGGACCCCCAACATCGACATCGAGGAAGGGTTCATCGAGATCAACCACAAGGGACGATCGGACCGGCTCCCGTTCCCGAAGCAGCCCGGCTCCTTCTATCACGCGTCCAAGGTCCACGACTCCGTCAACATCCTGCTCGCCTGCCGGATCTGGGGACTGCGGGCCACGGACTTGAACCAGGGCGTGGTGTACGGGATCGACACCGAGGAGACCGGCCTGGACGAGCGGCTGGTGACCCGGTTCGACTACGACGAGATCTTCGGAACCACACTCAACCGGTTCTGCCTCCAGGCGGTAATCGGCCATCCACTCACCGTCTACGGAACCGGCGGACAGACTCGCGGCTACATCAACATCGTCGACACCCTGCAGTGCGTGGAGCTGGCGGCCACCAATCCGCCCGAGGCCAGCGAGTACCGGGTGTTCAACCAGTTCACCGAACGATTCAGCGTGATCGACCTGGCCGACCTGGTGGCCAGGGCCG
>DAITPV010000405.1:0-1591 GCA_036833435.1 Actinomycetota bacterium
GGCACGTCGAGGACGGCCAGGCACAGGGTGGCGGACAGATCGTCCGGGAGCCGGGCGTACGGCGACTTCTCGAACAGGATGGCTGTCCCCACTACCGGCACCTGCTCGGAGCTTCCGTCCCACCCCGACAGGTCCTCGATCGCCAGCGGCGTCAGGGTCAGCGACACCAGCGTGGCGATCCGGTCACCGGGGCGGAGATCGGTGCGGCGCTCCCCCACCTCCGAAACCGTGCCCACCAGCATCCCGCCGGACCCGGTGACCGGGTTGTGCATCTTGCCGGCGGTCCGGACGATGTCGAGCACCCGCGCGCGCATCCGCTCGGGGTCACCGTCCTGCTCCTCGCGGATCTGGTGGAACGATGCCGCATCGAGGTTGAGCCGGCTCACCTCGATGAGGGCCTCCTCTCCTCGCGGCGGCGGGGACGGATCCAGGCGAGCGGCCTGCTGAGGCAGGGCGCCCGGCGGCTCGAGCACCCGGTCGAGGCCGTACGGCGAGCTCATATGACCCTATTATTCGGCCCACCGTGGACGACAAGGACCTCCGGATCCTGGCCATCCTCCAGGAGGACGCCCGAGCCACGTACGCGCAGATCGCGTCGCAGGTCGGCCTGTCGGCCTCGTCGGTGCACGATCGGGTCCGGAAGCTGGAGCGCCGCGGAGTCATCCGCGGGTACCGGGCCGCGCTCAACCCGCACGAGGTGGGCCTGGGGGTCACGGCCCTGGTGTCGGTGATGCCCCTGGACCCCTCCCAGCCCGACGACCTCCCCGACCGGGTGGTGGAGTTCCCCGAGGTCGAGGACTGCTTCTCCGTGGCCGGTGTGGAGAGCTACGTCCTCAAGGTCCGGACCCGGTCCACCGGCGACCTGGAGGACCTCCTGCGCCGCCTGCGGGAGAAGGCCGGGGTCCAGACCAGGACCACCGTGGTCCTCTCGATCCCCTTCGAGGGGCGTCCGCTCCGGCCCTAGCACGGCCGCAGTGTACCGGCCACCTTTCAAGGGGTACGGGCGTACACTGCCGTCAGATGAACCGGGGACGGCGCTACGCGCGCATCTTCAGGCGAGCCCTGTACATCTACATCATCTACCTGGCCGCCGCGTTCCTCCTCGTCGGCCTGGGTCCCGTAGCCGCCACCATGAACATGGGCGAGGTCCTGGGGCAGTTCCGCGGCCTGGCCTTCACCATCGTTCCGCTGTTCTTCTTCATCATCATCCAGCTGGTCGGGATGTTCTGGTTCATGACCCGCGGGACCACGTACATCATCTATCCCACCGAGTACGAGCAGTCGTTCGACGACGTGCGCGGGCAGCCGGCCGCGGTGCGCTCCACCAAGGAAGTGCTCCGGCTGTTCATGGGGTTCAAGAACTTCCGGCAGATGGGTGGGTACCCGCCCCACGGAATTCTGTTCGAGGGCCCACCGGGGACCGGGAAGACCCTGATGGCCAAGGCCATCGCCGGCTCCGCCGAGGTGCCCATCATCATCGCGGACGGCAGCCGGTTCGTGAGCACGTTCATGGGGATCGGCAACCTGAAGGTCCGGCGGATGTTCACCAAGGCCCGCCGGTTCTCCGACAAGTACGGCGGCGCGGTGATCT
>DAITPV010000406.1:0-1590 GCA_036833435.1 Actinomycetota bacterium
CGCCGGAGGCCGGGCCGCCCTCCTCCCTCACCGTGACGTTCCTGGACGTGGGACAGGGCGACGCAGCCGTGGTCCGAACTCCGGACGGCGCCACGATCCTCATCGACTCCGGGCCCGACGAGGATCTCGTGGCCCGGAAGCTGGCATCGCTGGGGATCACCAAGATCGATGTGGCGGTGGCCTCCCATTCCCACGCCGACCACGTCACCGGATTCCCGGCCATCCTGGCCAGGTTCCCCGTCGGGGTCCTGCTGGAGTCGGGATGCCCCCACGGGGACTCGTATCCATATCAGCGGTTCGTCGACGCCATACGCTACGAGCACGTCCCGGTCCGGCATCCTCGCGGTGGGGAGCGGATGGCGGTGGGAGGCGTGTCCGTCGAGATCCTGGGACCCGACGAGTGCTCGCCCAACGGGGACTCGCCGAACGACGAGTCGATCGTGCTCCGGATCTCCGACGGGCCGTGGAGCGTCCTGTTCACCGGCGACGCCGAGGTGCCGGCCCAGGGGGATCTGCTCGAGGACGGCGATCCCGTTCAGGCCACGGTGATGAAAGTCCCGCACCAGGGAGGGGACACGTCGGACCCGGCCTTCTTCGCGGCCGTGGACGCATCGGTGGCGGTGGTGAGCGTCGGTGCCAACGAGTACGGACACCCGGACCCCGGCGTCCTGGCCGAGCTGGAAGCCCAGGGGATGGTGGTGATTCGGACCGACGAGGCGGGGGACGTGACGGTTTCCTTCGGGAGCTCCGGTCCCCTCGTAGAATCAGCAGCGTGAGCGGGACGGTGCTGCTGCTGTGGGGCGAGAGCGAGTTCTTGCTCCGCGAGGCGGCCCGGGAGGCCTTCGGAGAGACCACTCCCCGGGAGATCGATGGATCGGAGTGGGTCGCCGGAGCCACCTCCGACCTGGCCACCCCGTCACTGCTGGGGGAGGCCCGTGGGCTCCTGGTGTCCGGAGCGCAGGGGCTGCCTGCCGAAGCTCTGGAGGAGCTCGCCGAGTACGCCCGCGCGCCGGCCTCCGACGCCCGGCTGGTGCTCACCGCGTCGGTAGGGCCTCGGGCCAAGGGCCCGCCCCGGGGGGTGGTGAAGGCGGTCGGCAAGGAGGCGGAGACCCGCAAGATCGCGGTGGAGCGGAAGGAGCTGGCCACATGGGTGGCGTCCCGGGCCAAAGCCCGAGGTCTCGCCGGGACCCATGCCGGAGCGACGGCCCTGGTCCAGACGGTGGGCGAGGATCCCGGGACCCTCGATCAGGCCGTGACCCAGCTGGCGGATGCCCACCCCGCCGAAGGGCTCACCCCGCAGGCCGTGGCGACCCAGTTTCGCGGCCTGGGCGAACGGCGGATCTGGGAGCTGTGCGACGCCGCGTTCGGCCGTGACCTTCCGACCTCACTCCGATACCTCACCGCGATGCTGGACGCCGGCGAGGAGCCCTTGATGATCCTGGGAGGGATCGCCTCCCGGCTGCGGGACCTGTTGCGCGTCCGCTCGCTCCCCCCGAAGGCCCCTCCGGCGGAGGTGGCCAAGGCGGCGGGGCTCCGCTTCGACTGGCAGGCACGTCGCTACCGCGACCAGGCCCGGGGGTTCGAGAAGGG
>DAITPV010000407.1:0-1560 GCA_036833435.1 Actinomycetota bacterium
CGCCGGCCTGGACCATGTCCGGTACGCGGCCAAGAGCGGCGAGCGGAGGCCGTGGTTCGCCATCGGAGGGATCAACGAGACGAACGTGGATCAGGTAGTGGACGCCGGGGCCGAGCGGATCGTGGTGGTCCGGGCGGTCACCGAGGCTGCCGACTCGGGTGCTGCGGTGCGGGGCCTGCTGGCCGGCCTTCGTTCCGTCTGATCGCGCCCCCCGCTCAGCGGAGCCACGTCTTGACGATGGCCTTCATGAAGTTGTAGCCGTACTTGAACGGGCGGGGCTTCTTGGTCGCCCCGCTGGCCCGGGCCCGCACGGTGATGGGCACTTCCAGGATCCGGGCCCGGTGGCGGAGTGCCTCGATGATCACCTCGGACGTCCAGAACTGGTCCTGCTCCAGGATTAGCTTGCGGAGGGTGTCAACACGGATGGCCCGGTAGCCGTTCGACACGTCGGTCACCCGGGATCCGGTCATCAGCGAGACCAGCCGGGAGAAGAACAGGACCCCCAAGTGCCGGATGTGGCTCTCTTTCTCGAACGTCCCCAGCACCCGCGAGCCCTGGACCATGTCGTAGTCGCCGCGGAGGATCGGCTCGACCAGGAGATGGAGCTCGTCGGGGTCGTGTTGCCCGTCCGCGTCGAGCGAGGCCACCACGGTGGCCTCCAGACGAAGGGCCAGCTCGTAGCCCACCCGCACGGCCTGGCCGCCGCCCCGGCGGATCGGCAGGCGGGCCACCAGGGCTCCCGCCTCCCGGGCCACGCGGGTCGTTCCGTCCTCCGAGGCGTCGTCGACCACCAGGGGAACCACGGGGTGCCCCTCGACCTTCTCCGGCATGGCCCGGAGCACCGAGCCCACGTTGGCCTCCTCGTTGTGGGCGGGGAGGACCACGACCACCCGCTCACCGGCAGGCAGGCCTTCGAGCTCCTCGGGTGGGAGGGACTGGGTGCCCATCCACTCCATGAGCAGCTGGAAGTCCCGGCTGACCACGTCGGTCTCGCTGGTGTTCCGGAGGATCAAGAGCAGGAGCACCACGTTGCCGAACAGCAGGACGGCCAGGAGCCGGCGCCCGCCGCCTCGCTGGAAGTTGAACAGCTCGAACAGCGGGTCGAAGATCGACGGCACCGTCGCCAGGAGCATTCCCGCGACGGCCAGCGTGCAGGAGATGATCAGGTTCCGACGGGTGATCCGGCGGCCCCGGAACCTGAGCACCGCGGAGACGAACAGCGCGGCGGCGAACACCCCGCCGAGGATCCGGAGGGCGATCACGCTAGCTCCGCGCGGCCGGCTGGGCCGTCTGGGGCGCCCATCGGGTACGCGGCATGATGTGGTCGCGGATCGCCCGGCCCGAGTACCGGCCGATGGTGTCGAACATCGACTCGATCAGCGTCTCCGACAGGTGGTGGGGCTTGAGCCCGAGGTCCATGAGGTGGGTGTTGGTGGCCTGGTAGTAGTGCTCCTCGGCTTCGACCCGGGGGTTGTCGACGTGGTCGATGGTGACGTCGAGGCCGGCTTCCTTCCCGGCCCTGGCCACCAGGTCGGCCAGGTCGATCACGCTGAATCGTTC
>DAITPV010000408.1:0-1475 GCA_036833435.1 Actinomycetota bacterium
GGGAAGTCGGGGACCACCCGGAGAAGCAGGTCGCGCAGCTTCTCGTTGTTCTCCTGGAACACCCGGACCACGTTGGCGTGGCTGACCGGCTCCACGTCCTCGCCCTCCACCCCGACGTCGAAGTCGGTGATCAGGGAGATGTTGAGGTAGCAGAGCTCGAGCTCGCGAGCCAAGATGGACTCGGGGTACTGGGTCATGTTGATGACCTCCCACCCCTGGCCCCGGAACGACAGTGACTCAGCTCGAGTGGAGAACCGCGGCCCCTGGATGACCACCACCGTGCCACGGTCGTGGACGTCGATCCCCTGCTCCGTGGCCGACTTGATGGCCACCTCGCGCATCGTCGGACAGTAGGGTTCGGCGAATCCCACGTGGGTGGTCTCCGGGCCGTCGTAATAGGTGTCCTCCCGGCCCCACGTCCGGTCCACGAGCTGGTCGCAGATCACGAAGTGGCCCGGCCGCACCTGCGGCTGCAGGGAGCCGGCGGCACACGGACCGATGACCCGGCGCACGCCCAGCTCCTTCATGGCCCACAGGTTGGCCCGATAGGGGACGCGGTGCGGAGGGAACTGGTGCTCGTTGCCGTGGCGAGGGAGGAAGGCCACCCGCCGGCCCTCGATCTCCGCAACCGAGAACGGGGCTGAGGGCTTGCCGTACGGCGTGTCCACCTCGACTTCCTCGCGGTCCTCGAGGAAGGAGTAGAACCCCGAGCCCCCGAAGATCCCCACCTCGGCGCGAGTCATCCGGCCTTCTCCTTCGACGTCGAGGTGTCTCCCTTCTTCTTCGCTTCGTCCTTCTTCTTCGGTTCCTTCTTGGTGCCGGCGTCGCCGTCCTTCTTCTCGGTCTTGTCGCCGGTGCTGTCCGCTGACCGCTTCGAGGCGGCGCGGGAGTCGGTGGCGTAGAACCCCGATCCCTTGAACACAATGCCGGCCGGATGGAACACCTTGCGAAGCGCTCCCCCGCACACGTCGCAGATCGTCAGGCTGTCCTCGTCGATCCGTCGGAAGACCTCGATCCTGTTACCGCAGCTCGTGCAGAGATACTCGTAGGTGGGCATTCCCATCGATTATAGGTCCGGCCTGCGCTTCAGCCCCTCGAGCGCCGGCAGTCGATCACCCCGGCGTCGGTGACCACCAGGTCGACCCGCTGGTCTTCGGGAGCGGTGGGGACCTTATCGACGAGCTGGACCGAGAATCCCACCCCCACCCGGAGGGCCCGGGGCCGGAGCCTGGCCAGGAACCGGTCGTAGTGTCCGCCTCCCCACCCCAGCCGTCGGCCTTGTCGATCGAACCCCAGACCGGGCGTGACCACCAGGTCCACCTCGGATGGATCGACGGGAACCCGCCGGTGTGGCTCCCGGGGCCCGTAGTCCGAGGGGACCATGGGGTCCTCCGGGCGGACCTCCGCCGCCTCCATCCCCTCCTCCTCCAGGTAGGGGAGGAGCAGCCGCTTCCCCGCGGCGTGGACCCGTTCTG
>DAITPV010000409.1:0-1452 GCA_036833435.1 Actinomycetota bacterium
ACCTGATCCGGGAAGCCAAGATCCACCAGGTCTACTCGTCCATGCAGGCCGGCGGCCAGTACGGGATGGTGACCATGGACCAGTCGCTGGCCAACCTGGTGAAGTCCGGCGCCCTGAACTACGAGATGGCCCTGGACCGCTGCCACTCGCCGGAGGAGCTCAACCGGATGCTGGGGAGAGTGGTGTAGCCATGGCCCAGACGTACGCGTACAAGGTCCGCGATCGCAAGGGCTCCATGCACACCGGGGAGATCGACGCGGACAGCCCCGACCTGGTGATGGCCAAGCTCAAGGAGCTCGACTACATCCCTCTCGAGGTCAAGGTCAAGAACCAGGGGATGAAGCGCGAGTTCCACATCATCCCGCCGCGAGTAAAGATCAAGGACCTGGCGGTCTTCTCCCGCCAGTTCGCCACGATGGTGAACTCCGGACTGCCGCTGCTGCGAACCCTGGCGATCCTGGAGGACCAGACCGAGAGCACGAAGCTCGCCGAGGTCGTGGGCGAGATGCGCCTGGACGTGGAGCGGGGCTCCTCGCTCTCCGCGGCCATGGCCAAGCATCCCAAGGCCTTCAACCGCCTGTACGTCTCCATGTGCCGGGCCGGAGAGGCCGCCGGAACGCTCGACTCCGTCCTGATCCGGCTGGCCGACGCGGCGGAACGGGAGGTGGCCCTCCGCCAAAAGATCAAGTCGGCCATGACCTACCCCGTGGTGGTGTTCGGCCTGGTGATCCTGATCCTGGCCGCGATGCTCCTGTTCGTGGTCCCCACGTTCAAGGACCTGTACAGCAGCCTGGGCGGCACGTTGCCGCTTCCCACCCGCATCCTCCTGTCGCTGTCGGAGGCGTTCCGAACCCTGTTCCCGTTCATCGTGCTGGGGGCCATCCTGGCCGCCTACCTGTTCCGGCGGTGGCTCAAGTCGAACAGCGGCCGCAGGTTCATGGACAAGTTCAAGCTGAAGGTGTGGATCTTCGGGCCGCTGTTCCACAAGACCGCGCTGTCACGGTTCGCCCGGACCCTCGGCGTCCTCAGCCGATCGGGCGTGCCGATCCTTCAGGCCCTGGATATCACCGCCGAGACCGTGAACAACACGGTCCTGGCGGATGCCATCAAGGACGTCCAGGAGGGCGTGAAGGGGGGCGAGAGCCTGGCCGAGCCGCTCTCCCGGCACGAGATCTTCCCACCGATGGTCGTCCAGATGATGGCGGTCGGCGAAGAGACCGGTGCTCTCGACAGCATGCTCGAGAAGATCGCGGACTTCTACGACGATGAGATCACCGCAGCGGTCGAGTCCCTGACCGCGTTGATCGAGCCGGTGATGATCGCGGTCGTCGGCGGCGCCGTGGGGGTCATCGTCATCGCCCTGTACATGCCGCTGTTCAACATCATCAACCTGATCCGCTAGGTCCGCCGGCAGGCCGTCCCCCACGTAAGGCGTCCCCGAGCTCCCCGGAC
>DAITPV010000410.1:0-1441 GCA_036833435.1 Actinomycetota bacterium
AGCTTCGGTCGTTTCCAGCGCCGGCGAAGATGAAGTCCCTGCCGCCCTTGCCCTTGATCCTGTCGTCGCCGTTCAGGCCGCAGATCAGATCGCGGCCCTTCGTGCCTACCAGCGTGTCGTCGTCGTCGGTCCCCACGATGCGGCTCACCACACCCTTGATGCTCACGGGGCAATCCCGGCTCTTGGCCAACTGCAGCGGAGACAGGCAGTTCGCCGGCAGCTGGCTCAGGGTGCCGCCGAGGTCGGACGTGTTGGGGACACGCCACGCCACGGCCTCCTGGAACGGCGACGAGGGGAATCCCAGGTCGAACTCCGGGTCCCGTTCCGGTCCCGGATCGAGGAACTCGTCGTTCGCCAGATGCGTGTCGTTGACGAATGGGATCGCCCCGCACCCGTCCGCCACGAGGCCCTGGTAATCGCCGAAGAACAGGCCGGAGCCCGACACGGGTGCGTTGTACTCGGGATCGGTGGCGTCGTGGGTCACGCGCACGTCGGTCCACGTCTGGCCCTCGTCGTTCGACCGGCTCAGGAAGACGTCCGTGAAGTAGTTCCCGGGGTGAGAGTCCGTCGCCGCGTCCAGACGACGGTCGAAGTACATCACGTTCACCTGGCCGGTCTCGGTGATGTCGACGTACGGCTGGAATTGATCGGCGCTGGTGGAATCCTGGTTGACCTTCACGGGCGTTCCCCAGGACTGGCCGCCGTTGCTCGACTTCACGGCCATGATGTCGGCCTGCATCCCGTCCTCGTCGTTCGGATCGTTCGCCGGTCGATACGCGGGATACAGGACGTAGAGGTCCTTCGCCGTCCCGATCGTCCTGGGCTCGACGGCCATGATGGGGATGGACAGGTTCCGAAACGCCTGCCCGGGGTACTGCCGAGGAACCGGCGTGAACGCTGTGATGGGAGTGTCCGGCTGCCAGCTCTGGCCGCCGTTGGTGGTCCTGGCGAACTGGAGGGTGGCGTCGCCGATGGCCGTCTGGCTCCCGTACTGGAGCCACACCGCGTAGAAGGTGTTGGGCTCTTCCTGGTCGGCCAGCACATGGACCCCGATCACCAGGGGCTCCGCGCCGGAGATGGGGATCGGCTGGCCGGGCCATGTCTTACCGCCGTCGGTCGAGCGATCGCAGACGATCTGCTGCTTGACCAGCGCGGGGATGTTCTGGCCCCAGCACGAGATCATCGTTCCGGTGGCGCCGTTCTGGTCCGCACCGGCGTTGTTGATCGTGAACGTGTTCTTGTCGTCCAGCGCGAGCTCCTGGGTGAGGTCGCTGTCGTACGCGTTGATGAGGATCTTCGGTCCCCATGTGTTGCCCGAGGCGACGTCCTGTGGTGAGACGCTCTCCCAGCGGTGAAGGCTCATGCCCCAGCCGTTCCCGCTGGGGAAGGGTGGGGAGTCCAGGGCCATGATGTAGGCGTTGCCCTCGTCGCCGAAGTCCAC
>DAITPV010000411.1:0-1424 GCA_036833435.1 Actinomycetota bacterium
GTCCGCCATGCGTTGACCCGGAAGAACGACGCCTCGCCGTCCTTCCACTCCCCGGACTGGTCCCGGTACCGGCGGTTGACCGCCACCCGGAAGTTGGCCACAGCCGCCCCGTTGGGCGTGTACCGCAGCTCAGGGTCATCCGTGAGGTTTCCCACGATGACCACCTGGTTCTCGTTCGCCATCTCCCATCACCACCTTGCCGATCGTCCCCGGACCGGATGGGCCGGGGAGGGGAAGTCTTCTACGCCGCGGTCCTCACGATCTTGAACCGCATGACTTCGTCGGCGAGGGAGAGGACCCGGTCGAGCTCGGCAAGCGCCGCCGGCTCGGCCGTGAACGCCAGGACGAAGTAGTACCCCTCGGTCTTCTTGTCGAGCTCGAAGGCGAGCTTCCGCCGACCCCATCGGTCGACGTTCTTGACCTCAGCCTGTTGCTCGGACAGGACCTTGGTGATCCGATCCACCAGCTGGCCGACCTTGTCCTCATCGGCCTCGGGGTCGGACACAACGATGACCTCGTACTGCCTCAGCTGCCACCTCCTTCGGTCTGAACGGCCCCCAGGGGAGCAGGGGTGGATGTCCCAATCGTAGCATCCGGCGCCTCCTGCTCACGAGGCGACCCGACGCTACCAGGGGGGTACGACACGATCCCCTGGGTCCCCAGCGGAAGCGCGCGCTACGAGTAGGAGTGGTCGGCGTCGGGGAACGACCCGGCCTCGACCTCGGCGGCGAACGCCTTCGCGGCGCGGGTGATCTCCTCCCGAAGGTTCACGTAGGACTTGGCCAGCTTGGGGATCCGCTCGTTCAGCCCCAGGAGGTCGTTGACCACCAGCACCTGTCCATCGCAGTGGGGTCCGGCCCCGATCCCGATCGTCGGGACGCTGAGGGCCTCGGTGACCCTCCTGGCCGCTTCCGAGGGGATGCCCTCGAGCACCAGCGCGAACACCCCGGCCTTGTCCAGCTCGAGCGCGTCCGCCAGGAGCCGATCGGCTCCCTCCTCGGTCCGGGCCTGGATCCGGTACCCGCCCATGGCGTGGACCGACTGTGGTGTGAGGCCCAGGTGTCCCATCACCGGGATGCCGTTGGCCACCAGCGTGTCGGCCAGGTCGAACATGGGCCCCTCGAGCTTGACCGCGTGCATCCCGGCTTCCTTGAGGAACCGTCCGGCGTTGCGGATCGCGTCCGCCGTTCCGGTCTGGTACGAGAGGAACGGGAGGTCCCCCACCAACAGCGCATCGGTGGCTCCCCGCGAGACGGCCCTGGCGTGGTGGAGCATCTCGTCCATGGTGACCGGCAGTGTGGTGTCGAAACCCAGCACGTTGTTGGCCACCGAATCGCCGACCAGCAGCACGGGGACGCCGGCCTGGTCGAGGATCTGAGCGGTGGGATAGTCGTAGGCCGTCAGCATCACGAAGCGGCGGCCCT
>DAITPV010000412.1:0-1405 GCA_036833435.1 Actinomycetota bacterium
GAGCCCCGCGCGGAGGAGGGCGTGGTGGGCCGCCCCTACCGCCAGGACCGTGGGGACCGGAGCCCGGCCCGGTCCGACGGCGGCATCCGAGACGGCCAGAATAGGCTTCCCTTCGCGAGCCAGGGCCACGGCCCGTTCGCCGATGAACCGGCACGCGTCGTCCAACCCGTCTGGGCCGTCGCCGACGTCGAAGGTCGCGTCGATGACCGCGGGATGGAGGCTCGAGAGGTCTCCGGGGAGCAGGACGAAGGTGGGGAGCTCCACCAGGGACGCGGCCTCCGGGCGCTCGTCGAGGATGGGAGCCCGGGGACCCAGGACGGTGCGGGTCGACATCACCAGGCGCTCCCGGAGGTGGTCGATGGGGGGGTTGGTGACCTGCGCGAACCGCTGCTTGAGGTACCCGGTGACGGGACGGGGCCGGTTGGCCAGTGCGGCGGGGGCGGTGTCGTCGCCCATCGAGGACGTGGGCTCGTGACCCTGAACGGCCAGCGGCCGGAGGACCACGGTGATCTCCTCCTTGGTGAACCCGAACGTCACCTGGCGGGCCACGAGGTCCTCGGGGACCGGAGGTTCCTCCTCTCGGAGATCTGCCGGGCGAACCTGCGCTCGGAGCCATGAGCCGTACGGACGGCGGGCTGCCAGGCGAGCCTTGATCTCCTCGTCCTCCTGGACCCCGCCGCCTTCCGGGTCCACGCAGAGCATCTGGCCCGGCCCCAGCTTGCCCCGGCGGACGGAGCCGTGCCCTTCGGTTTCGATCGCGCCCGCCTCCGACGCGCAAGCCACGAGCCCGTCCTCGCACACGGCGTACCGAAGTGGCCGGAGGCCGTTTCGATCCAGGGCCGCTCCAACCCGGAGACCGTCGGTAAAGATCAGGCCGGCGGGACCGTCCCACGGTTCCGCCAGGCACGCGTGGTACCGGTAGAAGTCGCGAACGGGCTCGGGGAGGTCCGGGATGGCCTCCCAGGCCTCCGGGACGAGCATCGCCAGGGCGTGGCGGAGGTCGCGGCCTCCCCGAACCAGGACCTCGACGGCGTTGTCCAGCATCGCGGAGTCGGACCCGGACTCGTCGATCACCGGCCGGATGAGGTCGGCGGGCGCCGGAGCCTCGTCCCCGAGGTCCGTCTCGCGGGCCCGCATGAGGTTCACGTTGCCCTGGATCGTGTTGATCTCCCCGTTGTGGCACAGGAACCGGAACGGCTGGGCCCGCTCCCACGTGGGAAGGGTGTTGGTGCTGTACCGCTGGTGGAACACGGCGAACGGTGCGGCGAAGTCGGGATCGGAGAGATCGGGATAGAACGCCGCCAGCTGGTCGGCGGCGCACAACGCCTTGTACGTCACGGTCCGGAACGACAGGGACGACACGTACAGGCGCACCCCGGCCTCGCGGGCCGCTCGTTCGGCTCGC
>DAITPV010000413.1:0-1397 GCA_036833435.1 Actinomycetota bacterium
ACCCCAGCTCGGCGGACCGGCGCCGGAGGACCATGCCGGCGTCCCGCATCTCCTCGTCGAACCGATCCTCCTGGAACCGAGGACGGAACTGCTCCTCCACGGGCCGGACCTCCCGTTCCAGGAAGGCCCGGAAGGACGTCCGGAGCTCGTCCAGCTCTTTGGGGACCGAGAAATCCACGGTCGGATTCTAGGGCACCGACCTGGGACGTTCGGCGCTCAAAGGGCTCCCTCGGACGGCCGATAAGAGCCAGAGATGGCTGTGCCACCGATCATGCTGGTCGAGGACGATACGGGGCACTCCCGCCTGATCGAGCGAGTGCTGGAGAAGGCCGGCGTGGCCAACCCCATCGTGATGTTCCACGACGGGGAAGAGGCCTTCGCCTACCTCGAGGGGCGGGACCGGTTCGGGGATCGAGATCGGCATCCCATCCCGGCGCTGCTGCTGCTGGACGGCCACCTTCCCTCACGAAGCGGGCTGGACATCCTGGCCTGGATCCGGAAGGACGCCGAGCTCAAGGACCTCCCCGTGGTCATGCTGTCGGGTTCCTCGGACTCCGACGACATCTACCGGGCATTCGAGCTCGGGGTGGACACCTACCTGGTCAAGCCCGTGGCGTTCGACGCGCTCCTCGACGCGATCAACGGTCTCGGCCTCCCGTGGGCCATCCTCTCCCGGAACGACCGTGGCTGAGAACGGACGCCTGCACCGTTCGGCGTGGTCCTGGTACCTGGCCGGCGGACTGGCCGCGGTGGCCGGTTATCTGCTCCTGCCCCCGGGCCTTCCCCGGGCCATCGCCTTCGTGATCCTGGCGGTGTCTCTGCCGGTGGCCATCCTCACCGGGCTTCGGCTCCACCGCCCCAAGCACGACCTGGGCTGGAAGCTTCTGGTGGCGGGGTGGGCCGTGAACGTCCCTGCCAATGCGGTCTGGTACCTGTACCCGGTCCTCACCGGGGACCCGCTCCCGTACCCGTCGGTGGCCGACGGCCTGTTCCTCACGGCGTACGGGCTGGCCCTGGCCGGGCTGGTGGTCATCGTGGCCGGCCGGGGACGCAAGGACCGCGGCGGGATGGTGGACGCCGTGATCATCACGCTCGGCCTGTCGACCGTGGTCTGGCTGGTGCAGATCGAGCCGGGATTCTCCGCGTCCGGTCTGAACCTGGAGCAGCGACTCCTGTCGGCCATCGGCTACCCGCTGATCGACCTGATGCTGCTCGGCGTCGTGGTTCGCCTGGCCACGACGCGCGGGGCGCCATCGCCGTCGTTGTGGTTCCTGGGTCTCTCGATCCTGGCCCAGACCGCCGCCGACACCTGGTACTCCGTGGGTGTCCTGTCCGGATCCTTCGCGTACGGCGACGCGTTCGTGGCGGCGTATCCGGTGGCCTACGTGCTCCTGGGG
>DAITPV010000414.1:0-1390 GCA_036833435.1 Actinomycetota bacterium
GGGTCACCCTCCTGGTGGCCAGGCCTCGCACGGGAAGGACCCACCAGATCCGGGTCCACCTGGCCGCGGTGGGCCACTCGATCCTCGGCGACCGGGCCTACGGGGGTGGCGGGGATGATGCTCGCCGTCTTGGGCTCCGCCGCCCGTTCCTCCACGCCTGGCGTTTGGCCTTCGACCACCCGATCACCGGCGAGCGGATCGAGCTGGAGGAGCCGCTCCCGGAGGACCTCACCGCCGCCCTGGAGCGGGCCCGAGGAAGACCGACAACCTGATCCCCGGCCGTCACCTTCCCGGGGCCCTCGGCGATTACCCCATGAGAACCATGCCCGTGGCCATGGCCCTATCGGGCCGGCCGCCGGGGAAAGGGACGTGCGGGCACGACGGGGCCGGGTCCTCCCTCCTGGTCCCGTCGTTCCCGCCATTTTTTTCGCTCCGACAACGCACTCGTCCGTGCTCAACGGGCGATTCACGTGGCCTCTGACCTGGGACGCTTGATGGTGTCGGAGGGCCGGTATAGAGTCCAAGGAATTACAAGCCTGTGACTTTCCCACAGGATTTCCACAGAAAGGTCAGTAACGGGCTTTGGAACCTGTGCGCGGCAACGGCGACTTCGTCCATCTCCACACCCATACCGAGTACTCACTGCTCGACGGGCATTCACGGCTCACGGCGCCGCCGGAAGCTCAGGTGGTCACCCTCCTCGAGAAGGTGGCCCAGTTGGGGATGCCGGCGGTGGGGGTCACCGACCACGGGGTCATGTTCGGGGCCCTGGAGTTCTACAAGGCGGCCCGGGCTCATGGGATCACCCCGATCCTGGGGGTCGAGGCCTATGTGGCGCCTCGGTCCCGGTTCGACAGGACCCCAGGTGAGAACGACGAGAACTACCGGCACCTGACGGTCCTGGCCCGGAACGAGACCGGGTACCTGAACCTCCTCCGGCTGGTCACCGACGCCCACCTGGAGGGCTTCTACCACCGGCCCCGGATCGACAAGGACCTCCTGGCGGAGCGCTCGGAGGGGCTGGTGGGGTTCACCGGGTGCTTGGCCGGCGAAGTGTGCCGCCAGCTGCTGGCTGGCCAGACCCGCAAGGCCCACGAGGCGGCCGCCACGTATCGGGACATCTTCGGGCGGGACTCCTTCTATGTGGAGCTCCAGGATCACGGACTGGCCGACCAGCGGCGGGTCAACGTCGAGCTCATCGCTATGGCCCGGGAGCTGGACATCCCCCTGGTGGCCACCAACGACACCCACTACACGGAGAAGTCGCAGGCGCGCGCGCACGACGTGCTGCTGTGCATCCAGCAGCCGGGGAAGGTCCTGGCCGACACCGACCGGCTGAAGTTCGACACGGAGGAGTTCTTCGTGAAGTCGGCGGCGGAGATGCGCGAGC
>DAITPV010000415.1:0-1363 GCA_036833435.1 Actinomycetota bacterium
CGGGAGTCCCTGACCAGGGCTCTGGAGCAGCGGAAGGTGGTTCAGGCCACGCTCATGCGAGTGACCATCCACATGGTCTCCGCCGCGGATTACTGGCCGTTCGTGGAGGGGATCAAGCGTGGAAGGCGGGACTGGTGGCAACGGGCCTGGCGCCATCAGCCCGACGGGCTGGACATGAAGAAGGTGGCCGCGACGATCCGCCGGGCGCTCAAGGGAAGTCCCCGGCCGCAGTCGGAGCTCGCCGGCCTCCTGAAGGAGCAGGGGTTCCCCATGCCGGCGGCGTGGTCCGGAGCGGGGATGTGGCTGGACATGGTCCGGGTCCCGCCCTCCGGGACCTGGGAGCGGCGGCGAGCCGACCGGTACGGGCTGGCCGAGGAGTGGCTGGGGCCTTCCAAGGCCACCGAGTCCGAGGGCAGGGAGCTGCTGATCCGCCGGTACCTCGGCGCCTTTGGGCCCGCAACGGTGAACGACATGGCTAACTGGGCGGGGCTCTCCGTGTCCGCGCTGCGACCGGCGGTCGAAAGGCTTTCGCTCCGGCGGTTCCGTGATGAGCAGGGCGGTGAGCTGTTCGACCTGCCCCGGGCGCCGCTGCCCGCCGCCGACACCCCCGCCCCGGTGCGGTTCATCCCCACCTGGGACGCGGCGCTCCTGGTTCACGCCCGGCGCACGCAGATCCTTCCTGAGGATCTCCGCCCCCGGGTGTTCAACACGAAGACCCCTCACTCGGTCCCCACGTTCATCGTCGACGGCGCGGTGGCCGGGACGTGGCGTTACGAGAAGGGCAAGGTGCGGCTGGAGCCGTTCGACACGCTTCCCCGGGCCGCCCGCCGCGAGCTGGAGGACGAGGCCACCCGACTCACCGCCTTCCACGCGTGAGCTTCCCCGGGATCACAGTCGGCGAGGATGGCGTGGCCCGGTGCTGGTGGCCCGGCGACGATCCCCTCTACCGGCGGTACCACGACAAGGAGTGGGGCCGTCCCATGAAGGACGATCGTCGGCTCTTCGAAAAGCTGTGTCTCGAGGGCTTTCAGTCCGGCCTGAGCTGGCTGACCATCCTTCGAAAGCGGGAGAACTTCCGGAAGGCCTTCCGTGACTTCGACATCAGCGCCGTGGCCCGGTTCGGCGGGCGGAGCGTGGAGCGCCTCCTGAACGACGCTGGGATCGTCCGCAACCGAGCCAAGATCGAGGCCACCATCAACAACGCTAGCCGATGCCTCGAGCTGGTGGACGAGTGCGGGTCCTTCGCGGCCTACGTGTGGCGATTCGAACCGGAGAAGGAGTCCCGCCCCGGGACCCTCGACCACGCCACGCTGATGGAGGTCAGCTGGACCCCGGAGTCGAAGGCGCTGAGCGTGGACCTGCA
>DAITPV010000416.1:0-1358 GCA_036833435.1 Actinomycetota bacterium
CTCGAGTTCCTGGGTGCGGTCGCCGGGGGCCTCGTCCACCGCGCGGGCCAGCCGGAGAGCCATTGCGGTGGCCGCTTCGGACTCCAGGCACAGGTCGGCCAGGACGTTCTGCATCAGGGGCTGGTCGATCAGCAGCGCGCCGAACGCCGACCGGTGGGCGGCGTGATGGGTGGCCTGGGACACGGCCATGTGGAGCAGGCCCGTCGATCCCAGGAGGCAGTCCAGGCGGGTGTGGTTGACCATCTCGATGATCGTGTGGATCCCCCGGCCTTCCTCTCCGATCAGCCGGGCCCAGGCCCCGTCGAACTCCACCTCGCTCGACGCGTTTGAGCGGTTCCCGAGCTTGTCCTTCAGTCGCTGGATCCGGAAGCCGTTGCGAGTGCCGTCCGGCAGGATCCTGGGAAGCAGGAAGCACGACAGGCCCCCCGGCGCCTGCGCGAGGACCAGAAAGGCGTCGCACATCGGCGCCGAGCAGAACCACTTGTGCCCGGTGAGCGCGTACTCACCCGGTGACTGCAGCGGCTGGGCCGTGGTGGAGTTGGCCCGCACGTCGGAGCCGCCCTGCTTCTCGGTCATGGCCATCCCGCACAGGGCGCCGGCCTTGTCCTGGGCGGGGATCAAGCGAGGGTCGTACGTCGATGCCGTGAACCGGGGCTCCCACTCCGCGGCGAGCTCGGGCTCGGCGCGCAGAGCCGGAACGGCCGCGTATGTCATGGAGATCGGGCACCCGTGCCCCGCCTCCACCTCCGCTCCCAGGATCATCATCGCCGCCCTCGCGGCATGCGCCCCAGGTCTGGGGTCCCGCCACGGGTGGGCGTGGACACCTTGCTCCACGTCCAGCTCCATCAGGTGGTGCCACGAGGGGTGGAACTCCACCTCGTCGATGCGGTTCCCGTATCGGTCGTGGGTCCGCAGCACGGGCGGTTGCTCGTTGGCCTCCCGTCCCCACCGCAGGACCTCCTCGGTCCCGGCCACCTTCCCGTAAGCCGACAGGGCGGGTTCGGCCCAGCCGGCGCCCTCCCGGCGAAGGGCCTCCTGCAGCGGCCGGTCCTCCTCGAACAGGTTGTAGTCCTGAAGGGGAGGCGGCTGGTTGGTGACCAGGTGGGCGGGCGGCACGATTCCCGCCTAGCGCGTTTCTTTGTGCATGGTGTGGCCCCGGCACCACCGGCAGTACTTCCGGAGCTCGATCCGGTCGCGGTCGTTCACCTTGTTCTTCCTCGTGGTGTAGTTGCGACGCTTGCAGTTCTCGCAGGCCATCGTGATGGTCGGTCGCTTGTCGGATTTCGGCATGGCGCTCCCCTATTTCAGGATCTTGGTCACTCGTCCGGCACCGACGGTCCGGCCACCCTCCCGGATGG
>DAITPV010000417.1:0-1356 GCA_036833435.1 Actinomycetota bacterium
AGTTCCTCGCCCAGCGCGTCGACGGTGGCCCGATCGACCTTCAGCACCGGCGCCAGCACCGCGGAGGTCAACGGCTCGTCGGCCACGAACAGCACCGCCTCCAACGCGCGAAGCCGATCGTCGGCGGCGTTGTCGGGGCGGATCGCGGGGTCGCTCATCCCTCCCACCGAACCTCGATGTCCCCGAACGTCTCCGCCTGCCGGATGGCCACCTGGCCCTCGGCGTGCAGCTCGAGCAGCGCCAGGAATCGCACCACGACCTGGATCCGCTCCCGGCAGTCCCGGACCAGGTCCTTGAACCGGGCGTCCTTCCTCTGGGCCATGCGACGACGCACGGTCTCCAAGGCGTCGGCTACCGAAGCTCGAATCGGCGTGACGTGCGCCAGGCTCACCACCGGCGGGCGGAGCAGCGCGGCCGCCGATTCCGCCAGGGCGTCCGGGGTGACCTTCTCCATGAGGTCGGGATACAGGTCGGCGAACTCCTCGGCCGGGCCGGCCTCCCGCACGACATACCGCCTGCCGAGATCCATCATCTCGGCCAGCATGGCCGCCACCCGGCGGAACGCCCGGAGCTCGATCGTCCTGGCGAAGGCCAGGTCCGGGGACAGCCCCAGGAGGTCCTCCTCGTCGGGCTCCCGGTCGTCGGGGAACAGCCGCCCGACCTTCATCTCGAGCAGGGCGGCGCAGATGGCCAGGAACCAGGTGGCCTCCTCCAGCGACCAGCCCTCCGCTTCCTCGGCGCGGGCGAGGAAGTCCTCGGTCACCCGGGCCACGGGGACGTCACACACGTCGACCTTGCGGTCCATGATCAGCTCGGCCAGCAGGCGGAACGGCCCCTGGAAGACCGGGAGCTCCACACCGAACTCCCCCACCCGGGTGCTCAGGACATCCTCTTCCGGCACGGTCCCGCCATGGTAGCCGGGCCCCGGAGGGCCCTCAATCACCCGACCAGAACGACGTACAGGCCCTCCACGATGGGGTTGACCAGGCTGAAGATCAGCCCCGGAAGGAGGAAGAAGATCGCCAGCATGAACAGGGCTCCGTAGGCATCCATCGATCGGTACACCTCCCTGGCTCGGGGCGGGAGGAACCGGGCCACGACCTTGGAGCCGTCCAGCGGCGGGATCGGCAAGATATTGAACACCGCGAGCAGCACGTTGAGGAACACCCAGATCTGGAGGAAGTCGCTGACCGCCCCGGTTTCGAAGCCCACGAACCGGAGCACCAGCGCTCCGGCCGCGGCCAGCAGGATATTGGTCACCGGTCCGGCGATCGCGATCACCGTGGTCTGGGTCTCGGGGTTGCGCAGGTTGCTGGGGTTGATGGGCATCGGCTTGGCGTAGCCGAAGATGGGACC
>DAITPV010000418.1:0-1346 GCA_036833435.1 Actinomycetota bacterium
AGTACCGCTCCCCCGCGTGGCGCTTCGGCGGATCGGCGGCGGCCGCCTCCCGCCAGGCCACCAGTCGCGGGCACCTGCGGCAGCCCACCACCTCCTGCCTCAGCCGAGCAAGCAGTCGTGGATGTCCCATGTCTTGGCGGTCTCCGGGGGTACCCTAAACAGTGAACCCATGACCGTCTTGCGCGTGCTCGTGGTGGACGATGCCGCCGAGAGCCGGGCGATCCTTGGCCGAGCCCTGGCCTTCGACCCCAGCATCGAGGTGGTAGGCGAAGCCAGCTCCGGCCGAGAGGCCGTCGCTCGAACCGAGGAGCTCCATCCCGACGTCGTCCTGATGGACGTCCGGATGCCCGAGGGAGACGGGGTGTCCGCGACGCAGAACATCACCCGACGCTTCCCGGACATCCGGATCCTGGCCCTCACCGCCCACGACGACCAGGAGTCCGTCCGGGAGATGCTCTCCGCCGGAGCAACCGGCTACCTGGTGAAGGGCACGTCGATCGACGAGCTGATCTCCGCGATCCGAAAGGCCAAGGGCGGCGAAGGACAGCTGGACGAGCGGGTTGTTCCCCACGCCCTGGCGGATCTCCGGGCCCTGCTGGCCCAGGAGCAGCAACGCCGGGCCGACGCGGAACGACTGGCCCAGGCCCGCGAGGAGTTCATGCAGGTGCTCTCCCACGAGCTCCGCACCCCGCTCACCGTGATGGTCGGAGCCCTCCAGTTCGTCAAGAGCACGGGGCTCGACGAGGCGGGTGCCGACCTGGTCGACGCCGCCCTCAACCGGGCCGGCGACCTCGAGCGGATGGTCCAGGGCCTGGAGCTTATCGGTGAGGTTCCCTCGGTTCACACGGCTTCGAACCCGGCGGACGCCGTGGGACTGGCCCTGGCCGGCCTCCCCGAGCGGCCCGACAAGGTGGAGGTTCCCGATCAGACGTGGCCCGGTGTCCACCCCCACCACCTGGCTCGCGTGGCCCATGAGCTCGCTTCGAACGCATTGATCCACGGCAAGCGCCCAGTCGAGGTGCGGGTGTGGAGGGAAGGACGCGAGGGGATCCTGCAGGTCACCGACGGCGGCGACCTCCAGCCCGATCCGGACCTGCTCGGGCCGTTCACCCAAGGAGACATGTCCACGCAGCGCTCGCAGGGGGGCCTGGGACTGGGACTGTTCGTGGCCGCCCGGCTCTGCGAGAAGTCCGGCGGGAGGCTCGAGCTCCGGCGGGACGGCGACCGAACCGTGGCCGAGGCCCGGTTCAACCTCAGCGGGTAGCGGCTTCCGTCAACCGGTCGGCTCGGCGTTGGCAGCCAGGGCCAGGCCGGACGACCCGCAGGCGCCGCGAACCTCCACGGCC
>DAITPV010000419.1:0-1342 GCA_036833435.1 Actinomycetota bacterium
GACCGAGGGCTGCACCGACGTGGACGCCGGTGCGGTTGACGGCGACCACCTGATCCCCGCCGTCGACTCCTCCAACCCCGTCGCTACCGTCGGGCAGATCCGAGGCTGGCCCGCCGCTTCACCCGATTGCATCTACTTGGGCGGGTACGGGATCGGCCCGGTTCGTCCGGCCGAACGCTTGGGGCACGGCGGAGTGTGGGTCCGAACCGTGGCCATCTCCAACGGCGAGCGGACGTTCATCTACTCGATCTCCGACGCCGTGGGCTGGTTCGCTCGCTACGACCAGACCGTGTGCACCGACTGTGGGGTCCTCGACGTCCGCGAGCGGCTGGCCGGCGACCTGGGACTCGACGTGGGAGACGTGATCGTGGGGTCCACCCACACCCACGCGGGAGCCGACACGTACGGCGGGTGGGGCGGGATCCCCTCGTGGTACCGGGCCCAGCTCCGTGACGCCGCCATCGCCTCTGCCAAGCAGGCCGTGGCCAACATGGGACGGGCTGCCATCAACGTGGGCGAGGCCCACCTCCGGAACCGGAACAACGAGCGGAGGGACACGTACTACTCGACGACGGACACCGGGGCCACATGGCTCCAGGCCCGGACGCTTCCCGGTGCCCGCTGCGGCGGGATCCGGTGCAGCCGGCAGATCCTGGCCACCTGGGTCACCTACGCCGGCCATCCCACGATCGTCGAGGCGCCCATCCTCCACGCCGATTGGCCGGGAGCGGCGGCCCGTCGCCTCGAGGCTCGATTCGGTGGTGTGGGACTCCTGTTCGAGGGAGGGCTGGGGAACGTGGCCATCACCGAGGCCGGCGGAGCCACCGAGGAGGAGTCGGCCGAAAGCACGGGGATCGGCTTCGCCGACGCGGTGGCCGCGGATATCGCCGCGAACCCGGTGAGGTTGAGCTCGAATGACATGACGGCCGCTGCGAAGGTCATCACCCACCCGGCAGCCACCAACCCGGGACTGGTCACCCTGGCCGACGTTGGGCTGTTCGACCGCGAGTTCACCCCGGGGACCAAGGGTGCCGGCCCGCCGGGCGCGTACCATTGGTCCAGGAAGGGTGAGCTGTCTTCATCCGGTGAGGACAACGATCCCGGTGCTGACGGCGCGTTCCTCAGCGGATGCGATACCGCGGGGCCCACGGTGATCACCACCGCTGGCGCGCACCGGATCGGCGACTTGGTCGTGGCGTTCGCTCCGGGAGAGATCTTCTCCACCCTCGCCGAGGTGGTGAAGGAGCGCGCCGACCAGAGCGCCGTGACCATGGTCCTGGGCCAGACGAACGACGCCCTCGGCTACATCATCCAGTCGTTCGAGTTCGACGAGGGCGCGACC
>DAITPV010000420.1:0-1338 GCA_036833435.1 Actinomycetota bacterium
TGGCCGGCTCCACGCTGGTCCACCCCTCGAGCAGCTCGAAGGCCTCCTCTTCCTGACCGAGCCGCTCCAGGGACCCCGGCCCATCCTCTTCGGAAGAGGGCGCGTCCAAGGACGCCGTGGTGTACGCGTGGGCGGTCTCCATGGCCTCGAGGACCTCGTCCTCAGTCAGGCCGGTCCGCTCCCCGATCTCCTGCACGGTCGGAGCCCGCCCCAGCTCCTGGTACATGAGGGTCACGGTCTTCCCCACCTTCAGCCCCGCCTCCTGGAGGCGTCGGGGAACCCGCAGGGCCCACCCCTTGTCCCGGAAGTGCCGCTTCAGCTCCCCCACCACGGTGGCCGTGGCGTATGTGGAGAACTTCACCCCTCGGGACAGGTCGAACCGGTCGATGGCCTTGAGCAGCCCGATGCTGGCCACCTGGATCAGGTCGTCGATGTGCTCCCCGCGCCCGTAGAACCGGCGGGCCAGATACTCGGCCAGCGGTCGGTAGATCCGCGTCAGCTGCTCCCGGGCCGCGGGATCGGGAAGACGGCCAAAGATCGCGTCCGTCTCTTCCGTGTCCCTGGCGGTCTGGGCCGAAGGGGAGGTGTCCGCGCTCACCGGATCTCCGAGTGCTTGACCAGCCGGACCGCCGGAACTCCGTCGTCGAGCTCGAATCCGGCCTCGTCCGCGAGCCCAGAGAGCACCTGCCAGGCCAGCGAGCGTTCGGCGTCCGGGGGCGGCCAGCTCCCGTCGAGGCCCTCGGCGTCGATGGCCACCACCACGGCCACCCGGCCGTCTCCGGGGGTGAGCCGCATGCGAAACGTGGTGGCAGTTCCAGAGAATTGCAGAAGCTGGGCGGAGGCCTCGTCGACGGCCATCCGGAGGTCATCGATGGTGTCGTAGGGAAACTCGAGTCGTGCGGCCACCCCGGCCGCCACCGCGCGAAGGATGCGGACGAACTCCGGGCGGGCGGGGACTTCGACGGTGATGTCCGTGGTCACGTGGTCGCCTATACTAAGTCTTCCTCCTCCCGGATCCTCAGGGGCACGCACATGGGTGACATGAACCTCCTGGTCGAGAGCGCCGAACGAGGCGACTGGACGATCGTCGACGTCAAGGGCGAGGTGGACCTGTACACCGCACCGAAGCTCAAGGAGCGCCTGGCGGACCTGTCGGCGTCCGGGCGACACCGTGTCGCGGTGAACCTGGAGGGTGTGGAGTTCCTCGACTCCACCGGTCTCGGCGTTCTCATCGGCGGGTTGAAGCGGGCCCGCGAGGCCGGCGGATCGCTGGCGTTGGTCGGCCCCCGGGAGCACGTCCGCAAGGTGCTGACCATCACTGGCCTGGACCGGGTGTTC
>DAITPV010000421.1:0-1323 GCA_036833435.1 Actinomycetota bacterium
GATTGGTCTCGAGCAGGCCGAGTCGCCTGAGATCGAGATCACTCGGATGCGCCGGAGGCACCTCCGGGGCGTCATGGCCATCGAGCGCCAGGTCTATCCTCGTCCGTGGAGCCCCAGCCTGTTCGTGTCCGAGATGACCGCCGGCCGGACCCGTGCCTATCTCGTGGCGCTCCAGGATCGGGCGGTGGTGGGCTACGCGGGGCTGATCTCCTACGGCGAGGAGGCCCACGTGACCACCATCGCCGTGGAGCCCGAATACCAGCGGCTGAAGATCGGCACCCGCCTGATGTTCGAGCTGATCAGCGAGGCCAAGCGGATGGGCTCGCAGGCGGTGTCCCTCGAGGTCCGGGTGACCAACTGGGGCGCTCAGCGGATGTACGCCCGGTTCGGGTTCCGGCCCGTGGGGGTGCGTAAGGGGTACTACCAGGAGACCGGAGAGGACGCCGTGGTCATGTGGACCGACGACATCCGGACCCGGCAGTACGACCGGCAGCTCGAGCGCCTCCTGGCGGGGATCCCAGAAGGCGTCCGTCCCTGACTCCATGAGGGTCCTGGGCATCGAAACTTCCTGTGACGAGACCGCCGCGGCGGTGGTCGACGACGGCCTGCACGTTCGCTCCAACGTCCTGTCCACCCAGCACGAGATCCACGGCCGGTTCGGAGGGGTGGTCCCCGAGCTGGCCTCCCGGGCCCACCTCGAGCGGATGAATCCGGTGGTCGACCGGGCCCTGAGCGAGGCCGGCACCCGGTGGGGGGACATCGAAGCCGTGGCGGTCACCCGAGGCCCCGGACTCGTCGGCGCGCTCCTGGTGGGTCTGGCATCGGCGAAGGCGGTGGCTCTGGCCCTGGACCTCCCGCTGATCGCCGTGAACCACCTGGAGGGGCATGTGTACGCGAACTTCCTGGAGCACGGACCCCCGGACCCTCCGTACGTGTGCCTGATCGTGTCCGGGGGTCACACCATGCTGGTGCATATGCCCGAGGAGCATCGATACGAGATCCTGGGTCAGACGGTCGACGATGCTGCCGGCGAAGCGTTCGACAAGATCGCCCGGTTCCTGGGGCTGGGCTTTCCCGGAGGGCCGGAGCTCGATCGGCTGTCCCTGGAGGGAGATCCCGCAGCCATTGCGTTCCCTCGAGCCATGGCGGACTCGGGCGATTTCGACTTCTCGCTGTCCGGCTTGAAGACCGCGGTGATCCGGCAGGTCCGCGCCGAGCAGGCGGAGGGCCGGGCCACGCCGCTCCCGGACCTGGCCGCCTCGTTCCAGGAGGCCGTGGTGGACGTCCAGGTCCACTCTGAGCGGTGTCGCCGCCGACGACGTC
>DAITPV010000422.1:0-1291 GCA_036833435.1 Actinomycetota bacterium
CGTTGTTCCCGAACACCCACAGGAACAGCATGTTGCCGATGATGTGCATGAACCCCCCGTGCAGGAACATCGACGAGAAGATCGAGGCGATCACGCTCTTGCCGCCGCACGCTGCGGCAACCTCGGGGATCGGCTGAAGGTCGACCATCTCCTGGGGGATGGCCCCGTGGCAATAGAAGAACACCGTCTGCTCCTCCGCGGAGCCGGTGATCGGCTCCCACAGGAGGAAGGCCACCACGTTCAGGGCGATGAGGGTCAGAGTGACCACCGGGAACCGGCGGGTGGGGTTCTGATCCTGGATCGGGATCAACCGTGGGCCTTCTCACGGGAGCGCGAAGCCAGCCGCCGGTCGGCGAACCTGCGGACCTCGGCGTTGAACCGCTCGTGCTCCTCGAGGAAGGCGGCGTGCCCGGCATCGGGCAGCTCCACCAGCCTGCCCTTGGGCAGCCGCTTGGCCAGGACCCGGGACTCCTCCGGGTTCACCAGGTGATCCCGGCCCCCGATGACCACCAGAGTGGGCACGGTGATCGTTGGAAGGACCGGGGCCAGGTCGTAGCCGGTCATCACCCGGTAGGTCTCGGCCCGGACGTCCGGCCGGACGGAGGCGATGGCGTCCCGGACGAACAACACCTGAGCGGGAGAGGGATGCCGGCCGAACCCCCAGCGGGTCACTCGGTAGGAGAACGACAGGTCCTCCCGGCCCATGTCCTTCCCCAGGATCCGCTCGATGAGGTCGCTCTCGATGACCCCCTGGATCACCTTCCCGATGGCCCTCGACTCGAGCGTGGCGCCCGGCCACCGCCCGGCAACCGATCGAGCGAACTGCATCATCGGCGTGGACACCAGCACGAGGCCCTTGGCAACGCGAGCCGCGCTCTCCGGGTGACGGGCCATGTACGCCAGGGTGACCACCCCTCCGAGGCTGTGGCCAACCAGCACCACGCCCTCGTCGGCGTACTCGTCGATCACCTTGGCCAGCGCGTCGGCGGCGTACTCCAGCGTCAGTCTTCCCGGAGCCAGGCCGGGGGAGTGGCTGTGGCCCGGGAGGTCCCATGTCACCAGTCCGAACTTCCCGCCTGCTAAATCGCGCTTCTGGTAATGCCACACGGCCTCGGTGAGGCAGTACCCATGCGTGAACACCACGGTGCCGGTCGCTCCCACTCCGGGGGGGAACCACTCGGTGTACAGGCGAGACGCTCGCGGCCCCCGGACCCACCGGGGATGCCCGCAAAGGAAACCGAGGGCGTCGTCCCGAGCGGGGTCGGGGCGCTTGCCGTCCTGCCGGCTGATC
>DAITPV010000423.1:0-1285 GCA_036833435.1 Actinomycetota bacterium
ATCATCGATGGGATGGCCACGCTCCGAGACCGATACGACATCTCGGGTCTCACGATCCCCTGACGGCCGGGGGGATCCCGCCAGGGGTCGCGAGTTAGGAACAGCCGCTGGTGGCGCCGCAGGTCGAGCAGACGTAGCAGGAGCCCGAGGGCTGCATCTTCGAGCCGCACGAGTAGCACAGCGGCGCGTCCAGGATCCGAGCCGCGGGCCGGTCCACCGGACCATCGACCAGCGGGAGCGTCTCCTGGGCGGAGGGAAGCGGCGGGGGCGCCTCGAAGATGTCCCCAACCTCCCCACCGTCGCCGAGCACGTCCTCCTTCCGCTCCGTGATCGACTTCACCCCGAGGCCGGCTCGCTTGTCCTCGGGCAGGTACACCAGGGCCAGGCGCCGGAAGATGTAGTCGACCAACGAGCTGGCGAACCGGATATCCGGATCGCCGGTGATCCCCGAGGGCTCGAACCGCATGTTGATGAACTTCTGGACGTAGGCCTCCAGCGGCACGCCGTACTGCAGGCCCAGAGACACGCTGATGGCGAAGGCGTCCATGATCCCCGACAGCGTGGAGCCCTGCTTGGCCACCTTGAGGAAGATCTCGCCGATCCCGTCCTCGGGGTACTCGCCGGCGATGATGTAGCCGTCCGCGTCCCCGACACTGAACGAGAAGGTCTTGGCCGGCCGGGTGGACGGCAGCCGGCGCCGCACCGGGCCCTGGGTCTCCACGGCCGGTGCCTGGGCGGTGGCCTTCTTCTCCGCGGACAGGGGCTGGGCGACCTTGCAGTTGTCCCGGTAAATGGCCACGGCCTTGAGCCCCAGCCTCCAGCCCTCGACGAACATCCCCTCGACGTCCTCGACCGAGACGTCCTCCGGCATGTTCACGGTCTTGGAGATGGCCCCGGAGATGAACGGCTGGACCGCGGACATCATCTTCACGTGCCCCAGGTAGTGGATGGGCCGGTCCCCCATCGAAGTGTCGAACACCGGATAGTGCTCCGCCTTGAGGTGCGGAGCCTCCACCACGGAGTTGTGCTCGGCGATGAAGTCGACGATGTCTCCGGCCTGGTCTTCGTCATAGCCCATCCGGCCCAGGGCCCGGGGGACGGTCTGGTTGACGATCTGCATGGTCCCCCCGCCCACGAGCTTCTTGCTCTTCACCAGGGCCAGGTCGGGCTCGATCCCGGTGGTGTCGCAATCCATCATCAGGCCGATCGTCCCGGTGGGAGCCAGGACACTGGCCTGAGCGTTCCGGAAGCCGTGCTCCTCGCCGCGGTGGATGGCCTCGTCCCA
>DAITPV010000424.1:0-1276 GCA_036833435.1 Actinomycetota bacterium
CCGGCGTTCTTGATCGAGGACAGGGGAGAGGCTCCCGTCCCTCCCTCGGCGCCGGCGACGTGGACGACTTCCGCGAGGCCCTTGACCACCCCGGCGGCGATCGTTCCAACCCCCACGGTTGACACCAGCTTCACGGAGACGTCAGCCACCGGGTTGACCTGCTTCAGGTCGAAGATCAGCTGAGCGAGGTCCTCGATCGAGTAGATGTCGTGGTGGGGCGGCGGCGAGATCAGCGCCACGCCCGGCGGCGTGTTTCGGAGGCGGGCGATCTCGTCCGACACCTTGGCGCCGGGCAGCTGGCCGCCCTCGCCCGGCTTGGACCCCTGGGCCATCTTGATCTGGAGCTCCTGGGCGAAGGCCAGGTACTCGGGAGTGACCCCGAACCGGCCCGAGGCGACCTGCTTGATCCCGGAGTTCCGATGGCTCCGATACCGGGACCGGTCCTCGCCACCCTCCCCGGTGTTGGCTTTCCCACCGACCATGTTCAGGGCCACCGCCAGGGTCTCGTGGGCCTCCGCGGACAGGGCCCCGTGTGACATGGCGCCGGTGGAGAACCGCCGGACGATATCGGCGGCAGGCTCCACTTCGTCCAGGGAGACCGGCGGCCCGGCGGGGACCACGTCCAGCAGGTCCCTGGGAGCGGTGGGAGGGCGATCCTCGACCAGCGTGGCGAACCGCTCGTACGCGGGCCGCCCCTCTCCGGTGACGGCCCGGTGGAGGGTGTGGGCCTCCCGCATCTCGGAGGTGATCCTGGTGACCGAGCCGTCCTCCTTTGCTTCCTGCACCCCCACCGTGGTGTGCAGGGCGTCGACCACGTCGGGGTTGTTGGCGTGGAACTCTCCGCCGGCCCGGTGCTTGATGAACCCGGGGTTCGTGAGTGCCCGTCCGTTCCCGAACCCGTCCTCATGTCGACGCAGCACGTCCTCGCCGAGCTCGCGGAACGACAGCCCGCCGAGCGGACTGGGGGTTCCCGCCAGGCACCGGTCGATGACCTCGGGGCTCAGGCCGATGGCCTCGAAGATCTGGGCCCCTCGGTAGGCGTCCACGGTGCTGATGCCCATCTTCGACATGATCTTCAGGACGCCGTCCTCCAGGGCGGAGCGGAGCCTGCGCAACGCCTCGTCGGCGGGCGGGGAGTCGCCGCCGATGCGCCCCTCGTGACACAGCGCCGTCACCGTCTCCACGGCGGTGCGGGGACAGATCGCCTCGGCCCCATATCCAAGGAGACACGCCACGTCGTGGGTGTCGCGGGCGTCGCCCGCGTCGGCGACCAGCC
>DAITPV010000425.1:0-1245 GCA_036833435.1 Actinomycetota bacterium
TGGCCGAAGCCGGTGAGGCCACCTTCACCTCCGCTCCGGTGACCCGTCGCCAAGCCGATGCGCTGGTGCGGGCGGAGGCGGCCCGGTGTGGACTGGACCCCGGTCGGGACGATCTCGGCGCGGTGGCCCGGGCCGTGGTGGCCATGGCCCGGCTGGCCCACGACCTCCGAGATCGCCTCACCGAGGTGGAGGCGAACCCGTTCGTGCTCACCGGACGGGGCGGCGTGGCGGTCGACGCGCTCGCCGTGGCCCGGCCCAGGGCACCCCGGGGCTAGCCCTCCGGAAAAAAATGGGGTTTGGCTTGGTTGGGTACGAGGTATGTGAGGTTTAACCGAATCGGCCTTGGGAGGGAGCAAGGAGGGCGTCGATGGCACGGGCGCAGTCTCCCGGTATGGACGTCTACGACTACAAGCTCTCCAAGATCATCGCGGCGTCGTCCGCGGGAACCCTGATCGAGTGGTACGACTTCTACATCTTCGGAAGCTTGGCCCTGATCCTGGCCGACCGCTTCTATCCCCCCGGGAATGAGACCGCCGCCTTCCTGGCGACCCTGGCCACGTTCGCCACGGGATTCGCGGTGCGGCCGTTCGGGGCGGTGGTGTTCGGCCGGATCGGCGATCTCGTCGGCCGGAAGTTCACCTTCGTGCTGACGATCTCGATCATGGGGGCGGCCACCTTCATGATCGGGTTCCTTCCCTCGTACGAGACCATCGGGATGGCGGCCCCGATCATCCTGGTTGTCCTCCGACTGGCGCAGGGGTTGGCCCTCGGCGGCGAGTACGGCGGGGCGGCCATCTACGTGGCCGAGCATTCTCCCGACGACCGCCGCGGTTACTTCACGAGCTACATCCAGACCACGGCCACCCTGGGGCTGCTGCTGGCCTTGGGCGTGGTGGTGGTGATCCGCCTGCTGATGGGGGAGGCCGCGTTCGAGTCCTTCGGCTTCCGGATCCCCTTCTTCCTGTCGGGCATCCTGGTGGCCCTGGCCCTGTACATCCGCTGGAGCCTGCGGGAGACGCCGCTGTTCACCCGGCTCAAGCAGTCCGGGAAGGCGTCCACGAAGCCGCTCTCCGACAGCTTCCGGAACGGCGGCTGGAAGCTCATCCTCCTGGCCCTGTTCGGAGCCACGGCGGGCCAGGCGGTGGTGTGGTACACGGGCCAGTTCTACGCACTGTTCTTCCTCCAAGAGCAGCTGGGGATCGACCTGGTCCCCTCAAGCCTCATCGTCATGGTGGCCCTGGTGCT
>DAITPV010000426.1:0-1214 GCA_036833435.1 Actinomycetota bacterium
GCGCCGGTGGCCACGCTGAGAGCCGCGGCGAGGGGAACCGCCAGCCGGATCAGGGGTCCGGCGTTGCTCCAGGTCACCTTCGCCCCTTTCATCTCGAAGGGGGCGGGCGCCCCGGTCTTGGCAGCTCGCTTTGCTCAGTGTAGGAGTTCGACGCCGGTGTCCGCCATCCTCCCCACACCTTTTCGTTTTCCTTCAGGCCGGCGACCGGGCGGACCGATGAAACCGGAAGGATATCCTCATGGTAATGCCCCTCCTCATCGCGCTGGGGCTGGCCCTCGTGAGTACCCCGTTGGCCGCGCTCCTGGGTCAGTCGCTCGGGCTGGTGGACCGGCCCACCGGCGGCGATCTGAAGATCCACCGGGCCCCCGTGCCGGTTCTCGGCGGGCTCGCCGTGGTGGCCTCGTTCCTCGGTGCGGCGGCCATCGCCGGGTGGATCACGTCCTGGGCCTTGGTGGCCGCGGCCATCGCCGCACTGGCGGTGGGGATCCTCGACGACGTCTGGGATCTCCCACCCGTGGTCCGGGTGGTGGTGCTGCTGGGGGTCGGCGGCCTCCTGCTGGCGACGCCGGTCCTCGACCTGGAGTCATGGGAGGGCATCGTGGCCGTCCTCCTGGTGCTGGCCTGCGCCAACGCCGTGAACATCATGGATGGCCAGGACGGCCTGGCCGGAGGTCTCGGCGTGCTGGCGGCCATGGGTCTGGCGGCCGTTGGGGCAGAGCTGAACGACCCGGTCCTGGTGGGCCTGGCCCTTGCCCTGGCCGGTGCGCTCCTGGGGTTCGTGACCTGGAACCTGATCCCCGGCCGGATCTTCCTGGGCAACGGGGGAGCGTACGCCCTGGGTCTCTTGCTTGCGTACCTCTCGGCCCGAGCTGCCATCGCCGGTGGGTTCAGGGGCCTGGTCGCCGCCGGAGCCTGCATGGGCGTGTTCATCTTCGAGCTGGTTTTCACCCTGGCCCGCCGGGTGGCCTCCCGGGATGCCCTGACCGTGGGGGACCGAGACCACTCCTATGACGTGCTCTCGCGCTCCGCCGGGAGACGGGGCTCGACCGCGGTGTTCTGGCTCCTCGGGGCGATCTGCACCGGCCTGGGGATCCTGGTGGCCTCGGTGTCGCTCCCCGTGGGGGCGGTGGCGGTGGCCCTGGTGGCCGTTGCCGGGGCGGCGTGGGCGGTGAGGCTGTGGGGGCGGCGATCGGCGGTCGTGTGAGGGATACGAG
>DAITPV010000427.1:0-1193 GCA_036833435.1 Actinomycetota bacterium
GGATCTCGCCGGTCTCGGCCTCCCAGGCCACAGCGATGGCGTCGGGGGTCCGCCGGGCCCAGGTGTCGCAGGTCACGTGGGCCAGGTTGATCTTCCCTCCCACGAACCACTTGGCCCAGGGGATCCCCGCGGAGGTGTCCAGAACCCGGTCGTATGGGGCAAAGAATTCGATCCCCAGGTCCTTCACCACGGCGTCCCAGAACCACTCGATGTCGCCCCGCGACCGGTCCACGAGGTCCTCGTACGTCTCGATCCCGTGGGTGCGCATGAGCCGACTCACGTTGGCTCTCTGCACGTATTCCTCACTTGGCCGCCACACGATTTCGTTCATGTCCCTATACCCTGAGTCGGATCGTGACCGACCCCCAGCCTACGACCGTTGAGCGGTGGCGGGCGAGGTTCTCCGCCTGGCGGAGCGCCGCGGTCCGGCGATGGCCCCGCTCTCGTTCCCCCGTTTTGACCATCGCCGCACTGGGAGCTGCCTTTGTGTCCACCGCAGCGGTGGGTGGTCTCAACGTGTATCTGGCCATCGACGAGGGGCGCAAGGACCCCATCCCGATCGAGGAGCTCGCAGAGGAGTCGGATTTCGGCAACAAGCCCAGGAACGTGTTGCTCGTTGGGTCGGACACCAGGGAAGGGCTGTCGGAGGAGGAGCAGGCGGCGTTCGGCTCTCCCGAGACCGTCTCAGGGGAGCGCTCGGACACCATCATCCTCATGCACATCGACCCACGCCGGGAGAAGGCGGTGATGGTGCACTTCCCCCGGGACCTCCAGGTGGAGATCCCCGGGCGCGGCACCGACAAGATCAACGCCGCGTACACGTACGGCGGTCCCGGCCTGGTGGTGCGGACCGTGAAGGAGTTCACGGGCCTGCCGATCCACAACTACATGGAGGTCGACCTGGCGGGGTTCGAACGGCTGATCGACGTGCTCGGCGGGGTGCGGATGTGCGTGGACCGCCCTCTGTTCGACGAGCTGGCCGGCCTCTCCATCCCCAGGGCCGGCTGCTACACGTTCGACGGTCAGACGGCGCTGGCGTTCGTTCGGGCCCGCCATATCGAGGGCGACCTGATCCCCGACTTCTCCAGGATCACTCGCCAGCAGCAGTTCATGCGGGCCATGATGAACAAGATCCTGTCGCTGGGCTCCCTCCTCGATCAGGAAGTGATCGAAGAGGCCGCCCGGCAGGTCAC
>DAITPV010000428.1:0-1162 GCA_036833435.1 Actinomycetota bacterium
ATGGGAAGCGCCACCGGCCTCCTGGTGGCCGGGACGGTCGCCGACGCCACCGGGAGCTTCGGCCCGGCCATCGCCCCGCTGGCCATCGGACCGCTCCTGCTGGCGGTGCTGGTGATGGCGCGTTATCCGGAGACCGCCCGGCGATCCCTGGAAGACCTCAATCCCGAGGACCGCCCGCCGCCGGCGACCGGGACGGGTTAGTCTTCGGTCGAAGGGAGGAGCCCAGTGCCCATCACTCCCGCCCGGAAGATTTGGATGGACGGGGACCTGGTCCCCTGGGAAGACGCCAAGATCCACGTGCTCAGCCACGTGGTGCAGTACGGAACCGGGGTGTTCGAGGGGATCCGGTGCTACGAAACGCCCCGGGGCCCGGCGGTGTTCCGCCTCACCGACCACCTCCGGCGGCTGTTCCGCTCGGGGGTGATCTACCGGATGACCATCCCGTACTCGCTGGACGAGCTGACCGCCGCCATCAAGGACACCATCCGGGCCAACGAGCTCTCCGAGTGCTACATCCGCCCCCTGGCCTACCAGGGCTACGGGGAGATGGGAGTCAACCTGTTCCCCACCCCGGCGAAGGTCACCATCGCGGTCTGGCCGTGGGGCTCCTACCTGGGTAAGGATTCCGTGGAGAACGGAGTACGCCTGAAGGTGTCGTCGTGGCGCCGGCACGACCCCAACATCGTTCCCCCCGCCGCCAAGGCCACCGGCCAGTACATCAACTCCGCATTGGCGAAGGCGGAGGCCATCGAAGCGGGCTACGAAGAGGCCGTGATGCTCTCACCGCTGGGCCACATCGCGGACGGCTCAGGGGAGAACCTGTTCGTGATCCGTGACGGCGAGCTCTTCACGCCTCCGGAGGCCGCGGGGATCCTGCTGGGGATCACCCGGGACACGCTGATGCGGATCGCCCGCGACCGCGGCTATTCGGTGCGGCAGCGGAATCTGGTGCGTTCGGACCTGTACACGGCCGACGAGGCGTTCATGTGCGGAACCGCGGCCGAGGTGGTCCCCGTGAAGGACGTGGACGGACGTGTCCTGGGCACCAATGGCCGGGGCCCCATCACCAAGGAGCTTCAAGAGGCGTTCTTCGCCGCCGTCCGCGGCGAGTCCGAGGACCGACGGCCTGACACTGGGAGCCTTCGCCATCGCCGCCGTCCTG
>DAITPV010000429.1:0-1153 GCA_036833435.1 Actinomycetota bacterium
CGCCGCCCGCCGGGAGGGCCGCTTGCTGGAGGTCATGGCGGAGGCGGCCGGCTCGCCCGCTCACGCGCCGACCCCCCGGAAGATGTGGCACTCGAGCGGAGGATCCGCGGGATGGTGAACGAACCACGGAAGGAACGGGCGGTCCCCGAGGAGATGCTCCGCGAGATCCCTCGCCCCCATCCCGACTCCGGTGGACCGCCCAGGCTCCTGGCCATCCGCCCGTTCCTGTGGCTGGTCCTGGGCGAGATGTTCGCGAACGTGGGCCTGTGGTGCTTCTTCGTGGCCTCCGAGGGCGAGGCGGTGTTCCGGTTCGACGCCACCCCCGCCCAGCTGGGGATCATGATCTCTGCCTACTCCCTGACGTTCATCCCCGCGTCCCCGGCGTTCGGGCTCCTGGCCGATCGGTGGAGCCCCAAGCGTCTCCTGATCGTGGCCCACAGCAGCTCGATCGTGATCCTGTTCCTGGCGTCCCGGGCCCCGTCGCTCGGGTGGCTGATGCTGGCCATGGGGCTGTTCGGGCTGGCCGAGTCGGTGGTGTGGCCGGCCCGCGGAGCGCTGGTGCCGCTCCTGGTGGACGAGAACCGTCTGGTCCAGGCCAACGGGATGATGGGCGTGGCCTGGCAGATCCCGCTGGTGGTGGGCCCCGCACTGGCGGCCCTGGCGGTCCGGACCATCGGGTCCGACGGTCCGTATTACCTGGGCATGATCGCGGTGGCCATCTCCTTGCCGTTCTACGCGATGATCCCCGACCGAAGGAAGGAGCGCGGCGGAGAGCACGAGCCGTTCTTCACCGACCTGGCCGGCGGCTTCCGAGAGGGGTGGGGGACGCCGGTCCTCCGCTCCCTGATCATCCGGGCCATGGCCGCGTACCTGCTTCTCGGCGTGGTCATCACCCTCGAGCCGCTGTACATAAAGGATGTCCTGGGCCGGGGCCAGGAGTTCCTCGGCGTGATGTTCTCGGTGACCGGGGCAGGTGCCGCCCTGGGATCCCTGGCCCTGGCCGGGCTGAAGCACGGCGTGGGCCGAGAGCATCTCCTGCTGGCACTCGGCCTCACCGGCGGGGGGGTGGGCTATCTCCTGTACATCGGGACGTCCTCGCCCGTGATCTGTCTGATCGGCGCGTTCATCTTCGGCTTCGGGTTCACCTTCTTCT
>DAITPV010000430.1:0-1150 GCA_036833435.1 Actinomycetota bacterium
GCCGGCGCGACCTGCGCGCCGTCGCGGCGTTGGGGGCGGCTGTGCTCATCGCCGTGCAGCTGCCGGCGATTCATGACCTCATCGGTCTCCCAGGACGGGTGGCGAAACTCGAGCGCGGCCCGCATCGATCCGGGCAACGTGGCGAGGAAGGACCGCAGGAGCGGAACGTTGGCCTTGAGGGTCGGGGGGAGCTGGAACAGGACCGGCCCGCGCTTCCGGCCCAGGCGCCGGCACCGGGACCACAGCATGGCGACCGGCTCCCGGCAGTCCCGGAGGCGCCGGATGTGGGTGATGTACCGGCTGGCCTTGATGACGAACAGGAAGCCATCGGCCGATTCCTCTCTCCAGCGGACGAACGTCTCTGGCTGCGGGAGGTTGTAGAAGGTGTTGTTGACCTCGACCACCGGGAAGACCTCCGAGAAGTGCTCCAGCCACTTCAGCTTGGGGAGGTCGCGTCGGTACAGCCGGCCCCGCCAGTCGTCGTACTGCCACCCGCTGGTGCCGACGATCACTTCCATCAGCAGTAAGGTGTACCCATGATCCTGTTGGTCATCATCATCCTGGTGGCTGCCGCGGTGACCGGAAGCCTGGGAGCCATCCTGGAGATCGCCGCCGGCGTGGCCGTTGGCCTGTTCCTGTTCGTCCTCGGAGTGGGCGTGGCCGTCTACTACTTCGCCCGCCACCGGTACCGGCAGGCCATGCGCGACCGGGACCGCTACTCCGCCTGAGCGGGCAAACCCCGCTCCAAGAAGCTTCCGATCCGTTCCGCCACGTCCCGCTCCTTCCGGGCGAAGAGGTGGTCGCTTCCCGGAAGGATGGCCACCTCGCTCGTGGGGATCCACTTCGCCAGGTTCTCCAGGTGGCCCACCGGGCAGATCGGATCCCGGTCACCGGCCACCAGCAGCACGGGGATGACCAGCTTTTCCAGCCGGTCCATGGTGGGGAGGGGCCGGTGGGGCGCCGCCCCCTTGGCCAGCGGGATGGCCACCAGCGCCAGCGCCACGATCCGGGGGTCCTGCTCCGCGTGGCATAGAGAGACCCACGCCCCGAACGACCACCCCGCCAGGACGGTGGGGCCGGGAGCCTCCTCCCTGACCCGGTCGACAGCCGCGGCCACGTCGGCCAGCTCGGCTTCCCCGCCACCGTAAGT
>DAITPV010000431.1:0-1145 GCA_036833435.1 Actinomycetota bacterium
CAGGACGTGGAGGCCATCACCCCCCAGACCCTGATCAACATCCGGCCGGTGGTGGGCGCCATCAAGGAGTTCTTCGGAACCTCACAGCTCTCGCAGTTCCTGGACCAGACCAACCCGCTGACCAGCCTGACCCACAAGCGTCGGTTGTCGGCCCTGGGCCCCGGTGGTCTCTCCCGGGAGCGGGCCGGGTTCGAGGTTCGGGACGTCCACCCGTCCCATTACGGACGGATGTGTCCCATCGAGACCCCGGAGGGACCAAACATCGGGCTGATCGGTTCGCTGTCCACCTTCGGGCGGATCAACGACCTGGGCTTCGTGGAGACCCCGTACCGCCGGGTGGAGAAGGGCCGGGTGACCGACCAGATTGACTACGTGACCGCGGACGAAGAGGACCGCCACGTCATCGCCCAGGCCAACGCGGACATCGATCCCCGCGGCCGGTTCGTGGAAGAGCTGGTCCTGGTCCGCCGCAAGGGCGGCGACGTCGACTACGTGCCTCCCGAAGAGGTCGACTACATGGACGTCTCTCCCAAGCAGATCGTCTCGGTGGCCGCGTCCCTGATCCCGTTCCTGGAGCACGACGACGCCAACCGGGCCCTCATGGGGGCCAACATGCAGCGCCAGGCGGTGCCCCTGCTGAAGGCCGAGGCTCCGCTGATCGGCACCGGAGTGGAGTCCCGGGCCGCCATCGACGCCGGCGACGTGATCCTGGCCGAGAAGGCCGGCAAGGTGGAGTCGGTGTCCGCGGACGAGATCGTGGTCCGGGAGCACGACGGGGCCATGCACCGGTACCGCCTCCAGAAGTTCCGCCGGTCGAACCAGGGGACCTGCATCAACCACAAGCCGGTGGTCACCCAGGGCGAAGCCGTCAAGCGAGGCGAGGTCGTGGCGGACGGCCCATCCACCGACCACGGAGACCTGGCTCTTGGCCGGAACCTCCTGGTGGCGTTCATGCCCTGGGAGGGTCACAACTACGAGGACGCCATCGTGATCAGCGAGCGGCTGGTCACCGAGGACGTCCTGACCTCCATCCACATCGAGGAGCACGAGGTCGACGCCCGCGACACCAAGCTGGGAGCGGAGGAGATCACCCGGGACATCCCCAACGTCTCCGAGGAGATCCTCAAGGACCTCGACGACCGGGG
>DAITPV010000432.1:0-1140 GCA_036833435.1 Actinomycetota bacterium
GGTGGGGCTCCTGTCCCTGGGGTCGGTCGACCCCCCGGTCCTCTATCTGTCGGCCGGATCCCACACGAAGTTCGTCGGGGTCGACGTTCGAGGGCGCATCGACTGGAGCATGACCACCCTCTCGGGGGAGCTCCTGTGGGCCCTCCACCGCGAGACCATTCTGTCCGAGCTGGTGGACCCGACAGGCGACCTTCGCGACGTGGGGGCGGTGGAGGAGGGCGCCCGGCTGGCGGAGCGGGCCGGGATCAGCCGGGCTCTGTTCGCCGCCCGGTTGCTCAACCGGGTCCATGGCATGGGACCGGAGACGTGCTCCGCGTTCGTCCATGGGGCCGTGGCGGGGACCGATCTCCTCTCCCTCCGCACCGCCTTGCGGGCCCACTCCGATCCACCTACACGAGTCGTGATCGCTGGTGGCAGCGCCCTGGCCCAGGCATACCGGCACCTCCTGGGGAGGGAGGACTGGGTGACGGCGCTGGAGTACATCGACCAGCCGCTGGGTGCTCTCGGCGCGTGGGCCATGTTCTCGGATGCCTCGGGAGACGGGGGGCCATGAGGGTTGCCACGGTCGCGATCGAGGGGCGGACGGCGTGGGGCCGGATCGACGGTCACGACCTCATCGACGCCGCGGACCTCGCCCCCGATCTCCAATCGTTCCTGGCCGCGGGCGGGAACGCCGCAGACCTGACCCGCAGCGATGGGCCGCGGATAGCCTTGGCGGAGGCCCGGTTCCTGCCTCCCGTCACGCAGCCCTCGAAGATCTGGTGCACTGGATTGAATTTCGAGGATTACCGGCGGATGCTGGGTCTCGAGCACCTGAAGGCTCCGAACATCTTCCTCAAGGCTCCCTCCGCTCTCACCGGCCACGACTCGGAGGTGGGGGTCCCCTCCGGCTACGGCACCGTGTTCCACGAGTGGGAGCTGACGGCGGTGGTGGGACGGCGGCTGACCGAGGCAACGCCTGAACAGGGTCGAGCCGCCATCTTCGGGTACACGATCCTGGACGACCTGGTGTTCCACGAGATCGAACTGGTGAGCCGCGATCACCAGCAGTGGGCCAAGAACGTGGACGGCTTTGCCCCGTGCGGCCCTTGGGTGGTCACTCCGGACGAGGTGGATCCGTCCGGGGGGCTGCGAATGATC
>DAITPV010000433.1:0-1128 GCA_036833435.1 Actinomycetota bacterium
CGGCCCGGTACTTGGCGATCTCCTCGAAGAAGTCGATGTGGGCGTTGAAGAAGAAGGACAGCCCGGGTGCGAAGCGGTCGACGTCCAGCCCGCGCTGGCTGCCGAGCTCCAGGTAGCTGAACCCGTCGGCCAGGGTAAAAGCGAGCTCCTGCGCCGCGGTCGAGCCGGCCTCCCGGATGTGGTACCCCGACACGCTGATGGGGTGCCACTTGGGGACCTCGGTGGCGCAGAACTCCAGCAGGTCGCCGATCAGCCGGAGGTGCGGGCGCGGCGGGAAGATGTACTCCTTCTGGGCGATGTACTCCTTGAGGATGTCGGTCTGCAGGGTCCCGTCCAGCGTCTTCCAGTCCACTCCCTGACGCTCAGCGGCGGCCAGGAAGAACGCGAAGATCACCACCGCGGGCCCGCTCATGGTCATCGACGTGGTGATCTCGTCGAGGGGGATGTCCTTGAACAAGGCCTCGAAGTCGGCCAGGGAGTCGGTGGCCACGCCGCATCGGCCCACCTCCCCTTCCGACTTGGGGTCGTCGGAGTCCCGGCCCATCAACGTGGGCATGTCGAACGCCACGGAGAGGCCGGTCTGTCCGTGCGACAGCAGGTACCGGTACCGCTCGTTGGTCTGCGCCGGGGTGCCGAAGCCGGAGAACTGGCGCATGGTCCACAGCCGGCCCCGGTACATGGTGTGGTACACGCCCCGGGTGTAGGGGTACTCGCCGGGGAAGCCCAGGTCCCGTTCCTCGTCGAGATCCTCGACGTCCTCCCGGGTGTACAGGGGCTCGACGGGCTCGCCGGAGATCGTCTCGAAGTCCGCGTCCCGCTCCTCCATGCGCCGGTAGCGGTCGCGCCACTCCTGTGCGTTCATCTCTTCTCCCGGGACACCGTCTCCACCAGGATATCCGCAGCCCGGTATGGGTCCATGGTCCTGGCAACCAGGTCGTCGGCCAGGGCCTGGAGGTCACCCTCCTCGAGCCTGGCGGCGACCCGCTCCCGGAGCCGGACCGAGGCCATCTCCTCGACCTCCCGGAGGATCCTGGCGCGCCGGCGGCGCTCCAGCTCGCCGGTGGACTCCAGGTGCTTTCGGTGGCTCTCGATGGCCTCCCACAGGTCCTCGATCCCCTCGCCTTCCTG
>DAITPV010000434.1:0-1109 GCA_036833435.1 Actinomycetota bacterium
CCGTGCTCCTTGGCCTGGCGCGGGGGGGCGGGCTGGAGGCCGTGGCGGGGATGGCGCCGGTGGCGTCCGTCCCACCCCTCGGCCTTACGGCGACGCGGCCGCTGCTGTCGGTGACTCGAGCGGAGGCCGTGGCCTTCTGTCGCGCGCTCCGGCTCCGGCCACGGCAGGATCCCTCGAACCTCGATCCTCGGTTCCTTCGCAACCGGGTCCGGCATGACGTGCTCCCGGTCCTCGAGGAACAGCTGGACCGGAACCTCCGGGCCACCCTGGCCAGGACCGCCGAGCACGTCCGGTCCGACGCGGCCTACCTGGAAGGCGTGGCCTCCGAGGCCGCGGGCCGGATCACCACGGTCCTCGACGACGAGGTTCGCCTCGATGCGGGAGCGCTGGCGGGCCTTCCCACCCCGATCGCCGCCCGGGTGATCCGGCAGGCCCTCCGGCTGGCGTCGGCCATGGGCGGTGGATGGGAGGAAGCCGGCGCTTCGCACATCGCCGCCGTCCTCGGGCTGGCGACGGGACGAGCGGGTCGCCGGGTCGATCTCCCGGGGGGCTTGATGGCCGAGCGGGCCAAGCGGTATGTTCGAGTCTCTCGTCCTTCCCCACCGGGCAGAGAGGGGACACGGTGAGCACAAGGATCGAGCACCGACAGGACGAGATTCCTGCCGATACACTGCTCAGCCACGTGGCGGAGTTCGAGGGCGATATCGATCGGATCCTGATCTCCGGCGAGGACATCCAGGACAAGATCCGAGCCCTCGCCGACCGCATCACCGAGGACTATCGGGGCCAGGACCTCCTGCTGGTCGGAGTCCTCAAGGGCGCGTTCGTGGTGATGGCCGACCTCTCCAGACACATCCGTCTGCCATTGCACTTCGACTTCATGGCGGTGTCCTCGTACGGCGCCGCGACCAAGACCTCGGGCGTGGTCCGGATCCTCAAGGACCTCGACCACGACATCGAGGGGCGCAACGTGCTGCTGGTGGAGGACATCGTGGACTCGGGCCTCACGCTGGCCTATCTGCTCAAGAACCTCCGGGCCCGGCGCCCGGCCACTCTGGAGGTCTTCGCGCTGATGCAGAAGCCGGAGGTCCAGCAGGTGAACCTGAACA
>DAITPV010000435.1:0-1079 GCA_036833435.1 Actinomycetota bacterium
GGCTCCTCCCACGAGTCGCCGGGGTGCGGCCCGAGGCCCGACTCCTGCAGCAGCTCCTGAACGGCCGGGATGTCTCCCTGCGTTGCGTCCCGGACGCGGGCTCGGGGGCGCTCATCCAGGAGTCCCCGGATATCGGCAAGGAGATACTCGGGTAGCGCGTCGAACCGGACGAGGTCGGCAGGACCCGCGGCCCCGGTCAGGACCAGCGCGCCGTCCAGGCCCGCCTCCCGAGCCCCCGCCACATCCGTCTCCACTCGGTCCCCGATCACCAGCGCATCCCGGGTTCCCGCTCGCTCCAGCGCTGCGTCGAACAGGGGGCGGTGCGGCTTGCCCACCACCGTGGCCTTCACCCCCGACGCCGTCTCCACCGCCGCCAGCAGGGCACCTGCTCCGGGCCACAGCTCGCCGCCGGGAGCGGGGTACGAGGCGTCACCGTTGGTGGCCACCAGTCGGGCTCCCCGACCCACGAGGACCGTGGCCGTGCGCAGCGCGTCGTAGTCGGCCCCCCGGTCCCAGCCGACGATCACGTAGTCGGCCCGGTCGGGCGTCCCGTGCAGCACCTCGATCCCGACAGCCGAGAGGGCCGCGCGGATCCCCTCCTCCCCCACCACGAAGGCCGACCGAGCTCCGTCGGCGTCCTCACGACGGAGCAGTTCGGCCGTGGCCAGGGCGGACGTGACCACGTCCGATGGTGAGGCGGCGATGCCCATCCGGCTGAGCCGCTCGGCGATCTGCTCGGGGGTTCGGGCCGAGTTGTTCGTGATGAACACCACGGTCTTGCCGGCGTCCCGGAGCGCCCCCACGGTCTCCGGCGCGCCGGGGATGACGTCGTCCCCTCGGTGCACCACCCCGTCGAGGTCGAACAGGAAGGCATCGTAGGCCTCGGAGAGACGGATGGTCCGGACCGTTCCTCGGTCCTCCTACGCGGTGAGCCGGGCCAGGGCGTCCCGGTACCGCTCGAGCGGATTCATGGCCACCGCCAGCTTCAGGTGGGCCACCGCCTGGACCCGGTCGCCGGTGCGGGCACACGCCAGACCCAGGGCGAAGTGCGCGTAGTGGTTCACCGGGTCGATGTCGAC
>DAITPV010000436.1:0-1076 GCA_036833435.1 Actinomycetota bacterium
GCCCGGTCCACGGCCTGCTGGCCGTCGGTGGCCTCGCCCACGACCTCGAGATCCGGCTCCTGGCCCAGGATCATCACCAGCCCGTGGCGGAACAGGGCGTGGTCGTCGGCGATGAGGACCTTGAGCTGCTCGAGTTCCTCTTTCTTCGCCGTCACTGAGAAGGCTCTTGCCCGGTCGGCGGGGTGCGGCTCGAGCGGCGCTTAAATGCGGACATTCCGCGTGATTTTACCCGACCAGCACCCGACCGTAGGCGAGCTCTTCTCCTCCCCCTGCCGTCCGTGATCTGGCGCTCCAGCTTCCCTACCAGGCGGTCCAGAGCCCGGTCCACGTCCTTCCCGGAGGCAGTGGCCCGGTAGGTCCGGCGCCCGGACCGGCACGAGGCCTCGGCCCGGTGGCCTCCTCCGATCCGGCCCCGTTTCTCCCGGATCAGCTCGATCTCCACGTAGTCCAGCGCGGCGTCCAGCCGCAGGAGATGGGCGAGCTTGCGCTCCACGTGGGCCCGGGTCTGGCCCCCCACCTCCTCCCCCCTCGACTTGATCACCAGCTCCATAGCTATCCCCCCGAACCCCCCTCGGAATAAGGAGAGGACCGGGCGAAGCCCGGCCCTCTCGAAGCTCGCGTCCGGCTGACCTGGTCTTTGCCCCCACACCCGCCTGCCGAGGGGTTCGCCGTCGAAGACGACTTAGCACCTTCTCCCGGCCGATGGCCGAGGCAGGACCTACATCTAAGCCGCACCATGCTCAGCAACCAATGGTCGCCTTACGTGGGTCGTTTCGCCTGCGGCTGGCATCGACTACCGGAGGACGTCCCTCCGGGCAACCACAGACCCAGGCGCGAGCCCGCACCTATCGTACTCGCCCCCCGTCTCGCGCTCCAGAGGCGAAACAACGCTCCGGAACCGGTCCACCCACAGAGCGAGCGGCGGACAGAACGCCAACCCATCGGGCCCCTGCGACTCGCAGGACCGAGGCGCAGGCCTCGGCCGTGGAGCCAGTGGTGACCACGTCATCGATCAGCAGGACGCGCTGGGGAGAGGAACCCTTCGAGGAGAACGCACCGGCCAGGGCCATCCGCCG
>DAITPV010000437.1:0-1019 GCA_036833435.1 Actinomycetota bacterium
CCCGGGCCTCCTGCTGGGCGGAGGTGAGACGGATCTCCAGCAACGTTCGGATCTCCTCCAGCTCTCGCTGCCGGGCCAGGAGCGCGGCCCGGTGGCGTTCCGCTTCGTGCCGGACCGCGTCGACGGTCTCGGTGGCCGCCAGGGCCTCTCCCGCCTCCGCGACGCCGGTCTCGAGCGCGTGCTCGATGAGCACCTGCCGTGACGACAGATCACCGAGGGACTCCGCGCTGAACATGGCCTCCAGGAACGCGGCGGGGCCGGCCCGATAGAACGCGTCCGCCCGGTTCTCCAGCAGCGCCCGGGCCCGGGCCAGCTCGCCCTGGAGCGTTGACTCCAGCAGCAGCGCGTCCATCAGGCGGCCCGCAGCGGCGTCCGCGTCGGCGCGGACCCGCTGGTACCGCTGGGACAGAGCCGCCAGGTCCTCGCCGGCGAGACTCTGCTTCGCCTCAGCCTGCGCCTGCCGTTCCCGAGCGTCCTCGAGGCGGTCGTCGAGCTCCCCGGCCCGGGCCGGGGACACCAGGGCGAGCACGAGCACGGCGAGCAGGGCGATCCTGTTCATGGGTGCTTCGGTTATCGGCACCCATGAACGGAACCTAGAATGAGCGCGTGTCCAGGATCGGCGTGCTCAACGGGGGCGGCGACTGCCCCGGGCTCAACGCCGTCATCAGGGCGGTGGTCCGCAAGGGCGTAGAGCGGTACGGCAACGTCATCCTGGGGTTCCGGAACGGATACAAGGGCCTCCTGGACGGCTCCGTCATGGAGCTCACCCCGGAGAGCGCCCGGGGGATCCTCCATCGCGGCGGAACCATCCTGGGGACCTCTCGGGTGGACCCCTTCCGGGTGGAGGGTGGGCTGGACCTCCTCCGGGAGAACCTCGCCGCGTACCGGATCGAGGGTCTGATCGTCATCGGCGGCGAGGGGACCCTGGGGTGCGCCGCCAAGCTGGCCACCGAAGGCGTGAACATCGTGGGTGTGCCAAAGACCATCGACAACGACCTGGCCGCCACCGACTACACGTT
>DAITPV010000438.1:0-1005 GCA_036833435.1 Actinomycetota bacterium
AGGAGGCCGACGTCGCCATCGCCTCCGCCGACCTGTCGATGATCCCGCAGTCGACGGTCCCGGTGGACGGATCCCAGGCCCGACAGGTCCTGAACCTCGTGGACGCGCTGGACGAGCTGGACGACGTGCAGGCGGTCCACGCCAACTTCGACATCCCCGACGAGGTCCTGGCCGAGGTCGGCTAGCCCTCAGGCTTGCGCTAAATTACACCTGTGTCGTCCTTGAGCCGGTCCACCTCGGCCCCTAGACTGAACAGGTGTTCGACCGAGTGGTGATGGGGGTCGACCCCGGCATGGCCGCCACCGGGCTGGCCGTGGTGACCAGCGAGGGAAGGGCCGCGGGGGTGGCGGAGGCCGCCACCGTCCGCACCGCCCCGGACAGTGCCGAAGCCGACCGCCTTCGGACGGTGTTCCACGCGGTGACCGAGGTGATCCGGACCCACGGTCCGGAGGCCATGGCGGTGGAGCGCCTGATGTGGGGGCGCAACGTGGGCAGCGCCATGAGCGTGGCCCGGGCCACCGGCGTGATCCTGCTGGCCGCCGCCGAGGCGGGCATCCCGGTCCACGAGTACGCACCGCTGGAGGTGAAGATGGCCGTCACCGGCAACGGGGGAGCGAGCAAGGCGGACATGCGCCGGGCGCTGTCCCGGATCCACAGCGTCTCCGGAGTCCCCGACCAGCCCGACGCCGCGGACGCGGTGGCGGTGGCCATCTGCCACCTGAACCAGAGCCGGGCCATGGCGGCGCGATGATCGCCCTGGTCGAAGGAACGGTCGCGGAGCGAGCCGGCGATCGCACCGTCATCGTGGCCGGAGGCGTCGGCTACGAGGTGCTGGTCCCGGCGTCAACCATGGCCACCATCCCGCCTCCGGGGAAGACCGCCCGGGTCCTGACCCATCTCCACGTTCGCGACGACGCCATGACCCTGTACGGGTTCGCCACGCCCGCCGAGCGGGAGCTGTTCCTGCTCCTGGTGGGGGTGAACGGCATCGGCCCGAAGGTGGCT